>CAZALW010000218.1:0-6030 GCA_964485705.1 uncultured Thiotrichaceae bacterium | reverse complement strand
CCAATCAGACATCATAACCCAACCCCGCCAAATTCTTTTTAATCTCCCCCTCCAATCTATCACTTTCTTCAAACTGTTTTTTTAACTGCCCAGTCAACTGCGCCATTTTTTCTGCAAAAGGCTCACCATCATCTTCTTCAGCAACTGCGCCAACATAACGACCTGGTGTAAGAACATAATCATGTTTAGCTATTTCATCCAGTTTGGCTGATTTACAAAAACCGGCTATATCTTCGTAGGTTGGGTTAGCGGCTTTATCGCGTAACCCAACGTCACTGCCAGCATCAACCTCGGCTTGTTGGGTTACGCTATCGCTAACCCAAGCTACAGTTTTCCATAAGTGATACGTTTCGGTGACTTTGTTTAAATCCTCCTGAGTAAAGTCTCTGAGCACACGATTTTTCATGTAACCCAAATTTCTTGCATCGATAAATAACACTTCACCACTGCGGTCGCGATAATTATTATCATTCACTGCACGTTGTTTTTTATTTTTGGTTAAAAACCAGATACAAGCGGGAATTTGGGTATTGGTGAATAACTGCCCGGGTAAGGCAACCATGCATTCCACCAGATCATTTTCTATCAGTTCCCTTCGAATATCACCTTCGCCACTGGTGTTAGAACTCATGGAACCATTGGCTAACAAAAGCCCCATGCTGCCATTGGGTGCAAGGTGGTAGAGCATGTGCTGCAACCAGGCAAAGTTGGCATTGTTGGTTGGTGGTTTTCCGTACACCCAGCGCGGGTCGTTATCATCGACACCGGTATCCCACTCTTTCATATTAAACGGTGGGTTTGCCATGATGAAGTCTGCACGTAAATCGGGATGTTGATCGTTGGTATATGAACTGGCGGGTTCTTTACCAAAGTTAAAATCGATGCCGCGTATTACCATGTTCATTGCGGCTAATTGCCATGTGGTATGGTTGGCTTCTTGACCGTAGATGGATACATCACCAATACGACCTTCGTGTTCGGTTATAAACCGTTCTGACTGTACAAAGAAACCACCGGAACCCATGGCAGGGTCGTAGACTCGTCCTTTGTATGGCTCTATCATTTCGACTATTAAGCTGACGATGGATTTAGGCGTGTAGAACTGTCCGCCCTTTTTGCCTTCAGCTAGTGCAAATTGACCAAGGAAATATTCGTAAACATGGCCAAGGATGTCTTTGCTGCTCATGGTTGTATGGATAAACGGGATAGTCGCGATTAGATCGATTAATTCACCCAGTTTGGATTGCTCAATTTGTAACTGGGTATAGCGTTTATTGAGTACACCTTTGAGTTTGGGATTGTCGATCTCAATGGCTTCCAGCGCGTTATCGATAAGTTGACCGACTGAGCGGATTTTCTTTTTATTTTTTCCCTCGCCGATTTCAATTTCGCCAGTAATAACGACTTTGTTTTTGTTTTGCAGGAATAACCAACGGGAAACCTTTGGCACCCAGAATATATTGGCTTCGGTATAATTGTCACGCACTTCCAGTTCGAGATTAATTTCCTGCTGGTATAACTCTCTGCCTTCGCCAGCAAAATCTTCAGGGTCAAGAAAGTATTCGTGATCTGGGTTTTTTAATTGCGCTGTTAATTGTTTTCGACGAAGATCAAACGAATCGGACACATATTTTAGAAACACCAGACCTAAGACAACATGTTTGTATTGACTGGCATCCAGCGATGGCAGTAACTTGTTTGCACTTGTCCAGAGCTTTTTCTCTAACTCGTTTAAAAATTCTTGTTCTTCCTGATCCATGTACGACTCGCTATGTTTTGGGCTTGTATTGTGGTGTTATGATTGCGGAATTATATATTGTACAAAGGATTCAAACCTCCGACTTCCCTCTACTCACATACTGCAATTTTTACGTAACATTTTACCTAAATCCTGCAAGTGATTGTGCATGTAGAGTGCAAGCACTTGCAGGATTTAGGTTTTACTCAATGGCCAACGAATAGCTTGTGCTACGCCCGCCACCAGGGTCTTTTTGTAATGCTCCACAATCAATCAGATTTAAGATATCACGGTAGGCCGTGTCTTGTGAGCACTTCGCAATCTTTGCCCATTTCGATGTCGTGAGTTTGCCCTCAAAACCATCTAACAGCCTGTTCAATATTTTGATCTGGCGTTCATTCAAAGGCTCTTTGGCGAAGTGTTCCCAGAAGCGAGCCTTGACGAGGACAGCACCTAATATCTCCTGGGCTCCTTCGATCGCACTTAGCAGACAGTTCAGAAACCAGTCTTGCCACCGCGTCACATCAAGTTGGCCAATTTTGTTTTTCCCATAGATACATCTTTTATTCTCCGCTATATATGCGGATATTATGGACGATTTTCTCCGCATTTAAAAAAACATAGGGTATTATTACTTACTTGCACCATCATAAGGTAAAAACATGATTTCCATCACATCTGTAGATGTTTCAGCGAAACATCGGCCAATATCAAGATACAGCTCTTGCTGAGCCGGTACCCATCACTAGGAGCTTGTCCGAGAATGGAAAAACCTACTGAAAAACCGATATTTTTGCCCATTTTTCCGAACATTTTCGTTAAATAGCGGTGCTATTCGCCCCAAATGAAGGACGACTCGAAGGAATGTTCGTAGTATTCCATAGGACTTAAAATTAAAAATCAGTGACACCAACCTGTATGGCTCAAAAAACGAATAGACCTACCATTTCAGGCAATGAAATCAATGACGAAATTGAAAATATTAATCATAAGTTAGCCTCATTAGAACTTGAAAAAAAGGCATTAATTGAAAAGCAGGAAACTCTTCTACAACAGTCATCAAATCCTCAAGTCGTTGCGACAGAACTTTCAGTAAATCAAAAGGTTTCACTTTTTCAAAAATTATTCAAAGGACGCTCTGATATTTTTGCTAATCGCTGGGAAAATACAAAAGGTCGAAGTGGTTATTCCGTTGCCTGTGATAACGAGTGGGTAAAAGGTATTTGCAACAAACCTAAAACCAAATGTAGTGAATGCTCTAACAGGAAATATAAAGCACTTGATGATCAAATTATTTACGATCACCTGTCAGGAAAACAGGTTATCGGTTTATACCCTCTCCTCATGGATAATACCTGTCATTTACTAGTGGCAGATTTTGATAAAAATGATTGGCAAAAATCGATAGTAGCTTTGGCTAAAGCTTGCATGGGATTTAATATCCCACATGCTATTGAGATATCACGCTCAGGTAACGGCGCTCACCTCTGGTTATTCTTTTCTGAAGCAGTGCTCGCCAAGAACGCTAGACTCTTAGGTTTTGGGCTACTTGATAAGACAATGGAAATCCATCCTGATTTATCATTTGATTCTTACGACCGTTTGTTTCCTAATCAGGATCTGATGCCAGAAGGTGGTTTCGGTAATCTCATTGCTTTGCCGCTTCAATACCAGGCAAGACCACAGGGCAACAGCCTGTTTGTTGATATAAACCTGAAACCTTACCATGATCAATGGAAATTTCTGTCTCAAGTAAAAAGCATCTCTACAACTCAACTACATAATTTACTCACACAACTAACACCTACCACATCTACAAATTCAAATTCAAATTCAAAGACAATAGACAACCGGCCTCCCTGGGAGCAAGGACTCGCACACAAATGTATACAAATTGATAACTGCCCGGAACGGATCACCATTACATTAGCCAATTACCTTTATATTAAAATTTCAGAACTGCCGCCTACCTTAATTGCACGGCTTAAACGCTTAGCAAGTTTTTCCAACCCTGTATTTTTCAAAACACAGGCATTACGATTTTCAACGCATGGAATTCCAATATATATCTCATGCGCTCGTCTTGAACAAGGTTATTTGTTTTTACCAAGAGGTTGTTTTGATGAAGTTATAGAGTTACTTAAAGAACAAAACATTACTATCGATATTGACGACAAACGGCAGGTGGGTAAGAAACTCAAAAAATTAAATTTTCTCGGCACGCTAAGAAAAGATCAGATCAAAGCAGTTAATGCCATGACTAAACACAGCATTGGCGTTTTACATGCACCTACCGCTTTCGGTAAAACCGTCGCTACAATAGGCATTATTGTTAAACGAAAAACAAATACTTTAATACTCACCCACAGCCTTCAATTACTCGAACAATGGCAGGAACGTCTAAAATCATTTTTGCACGACACAGATATTGGTAGTATCGGTGGTGGCAAAAGAAAACCAACCGAACAAATAGATGTAGCCACTTATCAAAGTCTCATCAACAAAAAAGATAATTCTGTCGACCCGATAATTCAGCAATATGGTCAAATCATTATCGATGAGTGTCACCATATTTCCGCACCACGCTACGAGATGATACTCAATGAAGTGCACTCAAAATATGTACTGGGTTTGACAGCAACGCCAGACCGGCAAGATGGACACCAGAAGATTATTTTCATGCTTGCCGGCCCAATTCGCCACAAAGTAAAATCGAACCATGCAGAAAAATTTGAGCAACAGGTGATTGTGACCAAACTATACAGCACACCAGCAGTAAATCTATTTAATGCCAAACAAAGACCGCATATTACAGATATATACCGTTGGCTAACAGAAGATAAAAAACGAACCCAAAGAATTGTTACTGATGTAATTACACAAATAACTGAAGGCAAACACCCATTAGTATTAACGGAGCGTCGTGAACATGCAGAACAAATTAACAACCTTCTCATCGAGAATAACATTCAAACAGTGATACTTAGAGGAGCAATGCGCGCAAAAGAACGCCAAGTAGCCAATGAGCAACTTAGCTCGGCCCAGGTAATTGTCGCAACAGGAAAATATATCGGTGAAGGCTTTGACCTGCCAAAACTCGACACATTGTTTTTAGCACTACCCATCGCCTGGAAAGGCTCATTAACACAATACGCAGGCAGGATACATCGTGAATCTGAAGGTAAAGACCTGGTTACCATTTATGACTATGTTGATTCATCCATTCCGATGCTCGAAAGAATGTTTAATAAAAGGAAGAAAGGATATAAAGCTATGGGCTATCAAGTGGCTTATGTCGACCACTCGGTGGAATATTAACTCGGCAGTTAAATATCGTGCGCTCAAGGTATTAAGAAAATTTCCTGGTCAAGGCGTAGATTGCAGTTAATGGCTAGCCCTTAATAAAATCTACAACACAGGCCAGGGGAGTTTATTGATGCCTTGCGTGTGCGATATTTGACTGCCGAGTTAATAGTTACATTTTCTACACCAATAGGTTAGAAAGCAATTTATAGTACACAGATACGGTAGCTTCTCAATAAGCCGTGGCAGTCTATCGTTTTTAGACTGTCGGTAGCATGGATGCTACCGTCAAGCCTACAGGGACGTATTCACGGCGTGTTTCAAAACGATAGACTGCCACGGCTTATTGAGAAGCTACCAGATACGCTTGCAACCATCTGTTTTTATAACAGAAAAGCAAAGAACAAAAAAATAGACTGCGCATCAACCACACTCGGTTCTAGCCGCACATTTTCCGGCACACCTAAGGCTGGAAACAAAAAAGCAGCTACCAACATTGTTGATAACTGCTTGATGTTTAAAACATAAAATGGTGCGCCTGAAGGGATTCGAACCCCTGACCGCTCGGTTCGTAGCCGAGTACTCTATCCAGCTGAGCTACAGGCGCATAATTTGTCGTTGTGGCTACGAGGACGCATTATCTAGGTTTATGCTAGTTACGTCAATATCAATAAGCCACAAACTCATTGACTCATTTTTTAAAAAATAATTATTAAAAAATGGCGGAGAAAAAATGGTTCATAACTCTATATTCCGCTTTAGATTAACCGAGGGGTTATTCGGGCTATCCTGCCCTCACCCCTTCGGGGTCATCAGCAAAATACACTGATGTTAAAAATCGTTCCCGACGATTTTTTCGAACAAGGGTTCTCATCAAATCCTCTTGATCCTCAATATTTTTATAAATGAACCAGAAAAGACTGGTTCATTTATAAAAATATGGCGGAGAAAGAGGGATTCGAACCCTCGATAGAGCTATAAACCCTATA
>CAZALW010000217.1:0-6053 GCA_964485705.1 uncultured Thiotrichaceae bacterium | reverse complement strand
CTGCTGCCAACAATGGGACGAGAGTTCCTCGAACAACCCACGATCATCAAAATCAGGATCGTTATTGTTGTATTGTCATTCATCTTCAATATTGGCATGACCGTGCTTACCGGACGCAAAACAGTGGTATCGCTGGTATTTTTAACCGGTATGGTAGGACTGGCCGTGTTCTTCCTGTTCGCTTTCTACGTTCCCGACAATCTGGTACTGGACAAAATGTTCTGGTGGTATGTTGTTCATTTATGGGTAGAAGGTGTATGGATGTTGCTTATGGCTTCTATGCTCGCCTATGTATTGATCAAGGTAACCGGTGTTGACCGTGAAATTATCGAAAAATGGTTATATATCATTATCGCATTAACACTGTTCTCCGGTATCCTCGGCACAGGCCATCACTTCTTCTGGATAGGTACGCCAGATTACTGGCAGTGGATTGGCTCTATCTTCTCTGCAATGGAACCGATTCCTTTCTTCGTCATGGTTTTGTTTGCCTTTAATGTGGTCAACAAAAGACGTCGTGAGCATCCTAATAAAGTGGCAACTTTATGGGCATTAGGTACTGCTGTCATGGGCTTTTTGGGCGCGGGTGTATGGGGCTTTATGCACACCCTGGCACCGGTTAACTTTTACACTCATGGCACACAAGTCACCGCCGCACACGGCCATATGGCTTTCTATGGTGCGTACGTGATGGTCGTGTTGACGATCATTTCCTACTCCATGCCTATCATGCGCGGTCAGCTGGCGGCAAATGCAAAAGCACAGGTAGTGGAAATGTGGTCATTCTGGTTGATGACGGTTTCTATGGTGTTTATCACCCTGTTCCTGACAGCTGCAGGCATCCTGCAAGTTTATTTGCAACGCTTTTCAGATACGCCACTGGGCTTTATGGTGGTACAGGACAAAATAGAAATATTCTACTGGATGCGTCTGATTGCAGGCATTATCTTCATGATAGGACTTATTGTCTATGTTGTTAGCTTCTTTGTTAAAGGCGAAGAAGTTAAAATAATAGCCAGTGAGGCAAAAGAAGAAGCAACTGCCTAAAAAAGGCTGTTAACTCTGCTGTAAAAAATACCGCCTTTTCAGGCGGTATTTTTTTATGGGGTTAATTATTTTAGGCTAAAATACGATAAGGTATGAAATATTAATCGTTGCATAAATATTTGTCTGGTTATGCAGCCCTTCACAGAAAATAATGATGGTGTCAAACAATGAGATCAACAAACAAAAACAAGCAACAACTCAAGCTGCAACTAAAGCGCGCATCAGACGCAGCCCTGGCTTCTCTGCTGAACCTGACATTTCTGCCTGTTATCAGTTTTATCATTTTAGTATTGATTTACAGAAAAACACAGCCCGATACAATTGACCACTATCATGCAAAGTTAGGCTTAAAGATCAACATAATTGCTGCAACCGTACTCATTCTAGTCAGCATACTGATGATTGTACTGGGTGGCTTTAATTCTGCCTGGACATGGGTTTTTGTCATTACCTATTTTACTATCGTGCATACCGGATTCATTGTCCTTGCCGTATGGGCACTGGTACGCGCATGGTCTGGTGATCAACTAAGAAATACTGTATAACTATCTTGATAAACATCAATGCTTTATCAATTCTCCCTCATTAACATATAGGCATCTCCGCCTGCAGCCACACCCAGCTGCTAATACAACCTGTGATAGCACAAAACGTATCTGGAGAACCACTAAAACATTAAACAACAAAGCATCATATTGGACGCAACAACGACAAGCATTACACAGCCCATAACAGAACAGCCGAGACTATTACCCGGTGACTTTGCTATCTGGTTTTTTATTTTTGCCGAGTTGCTGGCATTTGGCATTGCTTTTCTTGTCTATGCCATCGTGCGCATACAAAATGTAGACATGTTTAATCAGTTTCAGCTCACGCTCAACCGTGAAATAGGCGCGGCTAACACACTGTTGCTCATTACCTCCAGTTATTTTGTGGTACGTGCAATTCATGCAATCCGACTTGATAATGTTAAAAGCTGTGTGCGTTGGCTGTACGCTGCACTAGGCTTTGGAGCTGGTTTTTTACTATTAAAGTCAGTTGAGTATCAACATATATTTTCACAGGGCATCAACCTTGATACCAATATTTTTTATATGTTTTACATTTCGTTAACCATGTTTCACTTTCTGCATGTCATTTTAGCCATGATAATCCTGTTTGCCATCGTCATCAAAGCACAGCGTGGCGGCTATAGTGCAGACAACCATATCGGCATTGAAACTGGCGCGTCATACTGGCATATGGTTGATCTGGTGTGGATAATTTTATTTCCGCTAGTGTACATCATTCGATAAAGGCAACATGATGAAACCAGCACCAATGAACAAATTCTACAACATCCATAGCCTGTGGCTGGCCATGCTGCTATTAACGCTAACCACCTACGCCATGGCAAAGCTCGAATACAGCGGCACAGCAGCCATGCTGTTTTTACTGCTAACCGCAACCACCAAGGCGGTGTGGATTATCCGTGATTTTATGGATCTACGCGGTGTCTCTTTGCTCTGGCGCATTATTATGTATGGCTGGTTACTGACTGTCTGCGCGACCATTGCCATTGCCTACCTTATTAGTATTTAACCCAAATCCCTATATAAAAACATGAATAAAATAAAAAACAACATTCCTTATTACCAAAACCAGAACGATGAAACCGAGTTATTCGAGCACGCCTACAACAATCAACTGCCAATGTTGATTAAAGGCCCGACCGGCTGTGGCAAGACCCGTTTTATACAACACATGGCAGCAAAACTAGGACGGCCTTTATACACTATTGCCTGCCACGATGACCTGACCGCTGCCGATCTTGTCGGTAGACATCTAATCGGAGATGGTGAAACCTACTGGCACGATGGGCCACTGAGCAAAGCGGTACGTGAGGGTGCAATCTGTTATCTGGATGAAATTGTCGAAGCCCGCAAAGACACCACCGTGGTATTACATCCACTATCGGATGACCGTCGCATTCTACCAATAGAGCGCACCGGTGAGGTATTACATGCCCCCGATGAATTTATGCTGGTGGTATCCTACAACCCGGGTTATCAAAATCTGCTTAAAGGCATGAAGCCATCAACCCGCCAACGTTTCATTTCAACACGTTTTGATTATCCCGACATGGATACTGAAATAACCATTATCCAACAAGAAACGGAAGTCGACCTGGCTTTAGCAACACAGTTAATTGAACTGGCACATGCACTACGAGTATTAAAAGACCATGATCTGGAAGAATCTGCATCAACCCGTTTGCTGGTTTATGCAGCCACCTTAATAAAGTCCGGCTTCGACCCTGTAGAAGCCTGCCGCGCAGCAATAATAGAACCACTAACTGACGAAGAAGAAACCGTCGAGGCTTTAATGGAAGTGGTTCACGCAAAAATGGAAATCCGTAAAAATGACTGAACAAATGTCTAAACAGCAACACTCAAATGATCATACAGCGGCTTTTGCCGAAGCCTATTACATCGGCAACCTGCTCTTTGTTGGTTTTTTTTACCTGGCTTTGTGGTTGCTTTATTTTCTGCGTTTTAAAAAAACATCAAACATTGGCCGTCACCATTTGAAACAGGCGCTGCTCGGCAGCAGCATCACCACCACTGTATTTATTATCATTAATACCATTATTATACTGACCAGTGGTTATGCCTCATTAACCGGATTATTATTACTCGAACTTTACTATATGATATTACTGCCGGTGTTTCTGGTTATAGGCATTATTGCATTCAGCAAAGCCATAAAAGGGGTGGATTACAACTACCCACTGATTGGGCGCTTCATCAAGCCGGTCAATATTCAGGAATAAATAATGAATGAGCTGATATGTAAACACTGTGGCGGCAAAGTTGAGTCCGATGAAGAAAATTGTCTTCATTGTGGCATGCCACTACCACCTGAACCCGAGAAAACGCCACAGCAAAAATTTACCCTGGTGTTTATCGTACTGGTCATCATCTGCATTATCATGGTTTTCTGGCTGCCACGCGAGCTGGTACAGCAATAGTCATGGAAGAATTTGTTGGTAAAATATGGCATAATTTTGTCACCAGTAGAGCAAACAAAAGTTACCCCGATGCTAGCGTTACTCTGGATGAAGTTCGCCGCACCGCTGGCATTTTTTTTCGCGCCCTGGGTGGTGAGGGTGGATTGCGAGTCGAAAATGCCATCGACTCTAAAGTCCATGCAAGGCGCACAATATTTCAACGCATTGCCGGTACCGGACAAACAATCCAGTACGCATGGCGCGATGAAGAAACCCTGAGACTGCCCGACAGCATCGCCCTGTTTCCAGAACGCCAGCTCAACCGTGACCTTTACTTATGGCTCACTGCACTTTCGGTGGTTGCCGAAGCCCCCCCCGCAAAAGGGCAAAACTGGATCAGCCGTAACCAGCACCGTACACATAAAACATTGCAAACCTGGCCGGGACTGAATACCCGCTACCAGAAATTACTGACGGCACATTTACGACTACGACCAGAACTCGATACCCTCTCAGGCAAAGAAGCGCAACAGGAAAAAGCCATCCGCCTGGCATTATCCGATCCCACGCAATTGGTCAAACTGGAATATGCCAAATACCCGCCACAGCCTGTTACCCTGTGGCTGCACCCCTCACCACCTGAACAGGAGTTCAATACGGGTACTGCGCCAACAGACCAGGACTTGCCTGAAGAAGAGGATGAAAAAGAGAACAAAAAGCCTCATGAAAAACAGAAAAAACGTAAAAAAGCCGAATACACAGACATGCCCAATGGCAAAAGTGGGCTGATGCATTTTGGCTTTGAGGCCATGTGGAGCTGGGGCGAATACATTAAACTTGACCGCGCCACTGACGAAGATGACGAAAAAGATGCCGCTCGAACAGCCGAAGACATGGACAATATTACGCTGGCACAGGACAGCAAAACCAGTGCCAGCAAAATCAAACTTGATCTCGACCTGCCATCTGAAAAATACGATGACATTGTTTTAGGTGAAGGCATCGCCATTGACGAATGGGACTACCGACAGCAGCAGTTACAAAAAGATCATTGTCGGCTACTGGTGATGAGTTCTCGCCATGCACAGCCGATGGAACTACCGGCAAGACTGCGCCCTCAAGCACATAAAGTTCGCCGCCAGTTCGAGGCGCTACGCCCGCAGCGCCACTGGCTAAGCAGGCAAAATGAAGGCAGCGAACTGGATCTGGAAAACTACATCAACTTCCTCACTGATCGCAAACACGGGCATGTCAATAGCGACACCCCTGTCTATCGTCAGCTACGCAACCTCAACCGCGACCTCTCATGCCTGCTGCTTGCCGACCTGTCACTGTCCACCGATGCTTATGCCAACAATACGGCACGTGTTATTGATGTCATTCAAGATTCACTCTACCTGTTTGCCGAAGCCCTGACCGCGACTGGCGATCGTTTTGCCTTACACGGTTTTTCATCACGCAACCGCAACCATGTCCGCTTCTACAACATCAAAGGTTTTGATGACAAGTACGACAATAACATTCGTGGTCACATTAATGCCATTCGACCCGGCTATTACACGCGCATGGGCACGGCCATACGCTACGCCACCCAATTGCTGTCAAAAGAAGCCTCTGCTCAGAAACTACTGCTTATTCTCACCGATGGCAAACCCAATGACCTGGATAAATACGAAGGCCGATACGGCATTGAAGATACCCGCATGGCAATACTGGAGGCAGAAAAATTGGGGCTACGCCCATTCTGCGTCACCATTGATGAACAGGCTGAAGATTACTTGCCTTACCTGTTCGGCAGCCGCTCCTATATATTAATCCATAATGCCGAAGAACTGCCGCGCAAATTACCTTTACTTTATTTACGGCTGACTAATTAGTGTAGTGTTTCAACATTAAACCTTAAAGTTCAGCACCTTACCCATCCTCGCTAGTAGCTTCTCAATAACCCGTGGCGGTTACGTGTTTTGAGACTGTCGGTAGCATGGATGCTACCGTCAAGCCTACAGGGACGTATTTA
>CAZALW010000216.1:0-6057 GCA_964485705.1 uncultured Thiotrichaceae bacterium | reverse complement strand
TTTTGAGCGCACGTCAGTGCGACCCGAAGGGCGTAGCGCAGGAGCGCGAAGTAAAAACACGAAATACACCAAAATAAGATTTTTACCCCAGATTTTTGTGTATTCCGTGTTTTTCGTGGTTAATGTTTTACCTAAATCCTGCAAGTGATTGTGCATATAGAGCGTAAGTTATTGATTTATAGAGCAATTTTTAATTCGAGTGGAATACTTATTGATATTCCCGAAGAATTAAAATTTGCTATACGAATCAAGAGCTTGCGCTATATGCGTGCAAGCACTTGCAGGATTTAGGTAGTATGTAAAATGAAAAAGTGTCAGCCCATCCACTACTAACCCTACGAATTATATATTGCAGTCCTGGCTGGTTTTTGTGGCTAATCAGGTTAACAATTAATCATTAATAAAATAGCCTATTCACTGTACAAAAGCGAGAAATACAAAAAAGTTCGCCTACACATTAGCAAAGCGATTCGCTTTACCCAACCAGCGGTGCACCAGGGGCTCAACTGCTTCAGGGTGCTGCTTAAGAATATATAGCGCGGTTGCTTTTACTTCTGTAAACCAGGCTTCATCACGCACTATATCGGCGATTCGCATCTGCATTAAACCCGTCTGTTTCGTGCCCAGCACTTCACCCGGGCCACGTAATTCCAGATCTTTTTCAGCAATGACAAAACCATCATTGGTTTCTCTTAAAATAGCCAAACGCTGCTTGCCCATCTGCGAAAGCGGGGGTTGGTACATCAGCACACAGGCACTTTGTTTTGCGCCGCGACCAACGCGACCCCGAAGCTGGTGCAATTGTGCCAGACCTAAACGCTCTGCATTTTCTATTACCATTAATGAAGCATTGGGCACATCCACACCGACTTCAATAACCGTGGTAGCGACCAGCAAGTCAATTTCTTTATTTTTAAACTTAACGACAATTAACTGCTTGTCCTGCTGTTTCATACGACCATGAACCAGTCCAACACGCACATTTTTTAACTCTGCGGTTAACTGCTGGGCCGCCACTTCAGCCGCCTGACACTGTAACACGTCAGACTCTTCGACTAATGTGCATACCCAGTAGGCCTGCTCTCCTTTTTCACAGGCTTTTTCGATGCGCCGGGCAACTTCTTCTCTACGCGCTGTTGAGACCACCACGGTGGTTACCGGCTTACGGCCTTTGGGTAATTCGTCAATTGCTGAGTAATCCAGATCAGCATATGCAGTCATTGCCAGGCTTCTGGGAATGGGTGTTGCTGTCATGATTAACTGATGCGGAGCAGTTTTATTTCTACCATTATTATTACCGCAGCCTTTTTCACGTAAAGCCAGGCGCTGATGCACGCCAAAACGATGCTGTTCATCCACTACCAGCAAAACCAGATGTTTAAATTCAACATCATGCTGAAACAGGGCATGGGTACCGATAATGATTTGAACTTCCCCGGTAAGCATTTTATTCGTTTTTTGCAGGCGGGCCTTGCCTTTATCTTTACCGGTTAATAACAGACACGTTTTTTCATCAAACCATTGTTTAAAGTTAAGGTAATGCTGCTCTGCCAATATTTCTGTTGGCGCCATAATAGCAAATTGATAACCCGCGTTAATCACCGCCATCGCGGCGGCGGCGGCAACCACGGTTTTGCCCGAACCCACATCTCCCTGCAATAGCCGTAACATGGGGCAGCCTTCTGCAATGTCAGAAAATATTTCAGCAATGACTTTTTCCTGTGCGTGAGTTAATGCAAAAGACAAGCCGCTAATGAAGGCGGCATAGTCATCGGCTTTAACGGTCAGTTTTATCGCTGATACTTTTTTTATTTCAACACGCGCCTGCAGCAGGCTTAACTGATGCGCCACCAGCTCTTCAAATAATAAACGTTGCTGTGCTTTAGTTTTGCACTGGTTTAATGCACAAACATTGGTATTTTTATGTGGACGATGCACTGAGGATAAAGCCGTCACCAAATCAGGAAATTGATGTTTCTGCCTCACTTGCTCCGGCAGCCAGTCGAGCAGTTCACCCTGTTTTATTTTCATTAACACCTGATCAGATATTTTTTTAAGCAGGGTCTGGTGAATACCTTCTGTTTTAGGATAAACCGGCGTTAGCGACTGCTCAATATTATCGTGACCTGGAGCATCATGCCCTGAGATATCATAGTGTTGCTGAACAACTTGATATTCCGGGTGTATCAATTCCAAATGAGTAGTACCACGTCTGGTTTCGCCAAAACAACGCAGGCATTTTCCAGCACTCAAATTATTTTGTTGCGCTTTATTAAAGTGAAAAAAACGCAACACGATAGCGCCAGTATTGTCAGCCAGATAACACAATAAACTACGGCGACCACGACCAGCCGGTTTTATTTCACAATGATCTACAACCCCTTCAACCAGTGCCTGCTGACCCAATTGTAAAGACCCTATGGCGGTTAGCTTTGTTCTGTCTTCGTAACGTAAGGGCAGGTGGAACAATACATCTTGAATGGTGTATATTTCGAGACGTTTGAGTTTTTCAGCAACCGCAGAGCCGACACCTTTTAGCACCTGCACCGACTGGTACTCAAAACTTTCAACTTTATCCTTTTCTATTGGTGCTGCGTCCATTGATATAATCTCTGGGATGTTGTTTTAAGTTTTAAGTAACTTCTCAATAACCCGTGGCAATATATGGTTTTGAAACTGTCGGTAGCATGGACGCTACCGTCAAGCCTACAGGGACGTATGTACGGCGTGTTTCAAAAGCATATATTGCCACGGGTTATTGAGAAGCTACAGTTTTAAGTCGTAAATTACTAATGACTAACAACCATAACCGCATCCATCTCTACCTCTGCATCTTTTGGCAATGCTGCCACACCAATTGCAGCACGTGCCGGGTACGGCTGTTGAAAATACTCTGCCATAACTTCATTAACCTGAGAGAAATTTGACAGGTCAGTAAGAAAAACATTTAACTTCACTACATCCGCCAAATCACCACCCGCTGCATTCGCTACGGCCTGCAAATTCTGAAAAACCCGATGTATCTGCTGCTTTACATCACCATCAATTATTTCCATGGTTTCAGGTATCAGCGGAATTTGGCCTGATAAATAAACAGTCGAGCCGACTTTAACCGCTTGTGAGTAAGTACCTATTGCCTGCGGAGCTTTATTGGTTGATATAATTTCTTTTACCATTTTCATTTCTCTTGTATTGTTTATTATTGGACAATTACTCAGCATAGTTAAACACCAGCAACTACTCAGTCCCATCAAAAAATAATACATTTACCACGAAGAGCACGAAGGACACGAAGCATTCAAAGATTAAAACTTATTGAGTAGAATGCACCCAGTCTGTCATTTTATGTATTTTTTCTTCGTGTCCTTCGTGGTAAATAGTCGCTTTTATTTTTACAAACGTGCAATTCGCAGTACATTTGTAATACGGCGCAAGCGGCGCATTACTGTCGCCAGGTGAGTACGATCGGTTACTTTAATCAGATACAACAAACTCATTGAAAAACCATCACGATCTTCCATGTAAACATTTTCAATATTAACGCCACAATCAGAAATAACGGTTGCTGTTCTTGCCAGCAAACCTGCTTTGTTTTCAATCTCAAGCTTTATCTCACAGCTAAATTCACCACAGGCATCTTTTGCCCATTGCACCTCAATATAATTATCCGGGCATCCGCGTTTATCTTTTGCCTCAAGGTTTTTACAACCCTCACGATGTACAACAATGCCACGGCCTTTGCTTAATTTTGCCACAATCTGATCATCCGGAATGGGATAACAACAGCGACCATAAGAAACCACCATGCCTTCGGTGCCATTAATCGCCAGAGCTGACCGTGACTTCATCTCCTTTGTTTCCTCTGACTCTCCATCAGAAATGCGTTCAGGAACCAGCCGTCTTACCACCAGACTTGGCGGACGGTTACCCAGACCCACATCCTCCAGCAACTCACTTAATTGGGTAAAACCATATTCTGCTAATACGACTTCAATATTTTTTTCCTTGACATCGTCCAGGCGCATGCCCAAAGGTTTCAAACAACGTTCCAACAAACGTCGCCCTTGTGACATGGCCTCATCAGACTGCAGGTTCTTCAGGTAATGACGAATATTACTTCTGGCTTTTGCCGTCACCACATAATTTAACCAGGCCGCATTCGGACGGGAGCCAGGCGAGGTAACGATCTCGACTGTCTGACCACTGTATAATGGCGTGTTAAGAGGTGCAAAACTGTGATCCAGTTTTACGGCAACACAGCTATTCCCAATATCGGTATGCACTGCGTAAGCAAAATCGACCGGCGTTGCATTTCTCGGCAGTTTCATCACGTCACCGTCCGGGGTATAAACATAAACCTCATCATGAAACAGATCAACTTTTACATTTTCAAGGAACTCCAGCGAATCACCGGCCGACTGCTGCATTTCTAAAATCCCGGTCAACCAGTCACGCGCTCTTGCATGCGCAGTGATCTCGCCTTTTTCATCAGGCGATTTATATAACCAATGGGCAGCAATGCCGCTTTCTGCAAATTTGTCCATATCCTCTGTACGCACCTGTACTTCCATCGGAATACCATGCGGACCATACAATGCGGTATGCAATGACTGATAGCCATTACTTTTGGGAATTGCAATATAATCTTTAAATCGACCGGGTATAGGTTTAAACAGGTTATGCACGATACCTAACACGCGGTAACAGTCATCAACCGAATCAACTAAAACCCGTAGCGCATAAACATCCAGAATTTTACAGAACGGTAAATTTTTATCTCGCATTTTGTTATAGACACTAAATAAATGCTTTTTACGAGAAACAATCTGTGCCTCAATCGACATTTCCACCAGCCTTGAACTCAATGCCTGATTAATTTTATCAATCAATTCATTGCGGTGACCACCGGCTTTATTTACCGCGTGTTCCAGCACCTGGTAGCGAAGTGGATGCATGGCTTTAAAAACCAGATTTTCCAATTCGTGGCGAATGGTGAAAATGCCTAGTCGATTGGCAATCGGAATATATATATCCAGGGTTTCCTGTGCAATTCGGCGGCGTTTCTCCGGTCTCAATGCACCCAGAGTTCGCATATTGTGCAAGCGATCTGCCAGTTTTATCATAATGACGCGGATATCTTTCGCCATCGCAAGCAAGACTTTTTGTATGTTTTCTGCCTGCTGCTCTATCTTGTTTTTAAATTTGATATGCGTCAGTTTGCTAACGCCGTCAACTAAGTGCGCAACGTCATGGCCAAATTCACCTTCGATTAATTTTCTGGTCGCCGGGGTGTCTTCTAAAACATCGTGCAAGATGGAAGCAACAATGCTTTTAACATCCATGTGCATTTGCGCAAGAATATGCGCCACAGCAATGGGGTGATAAATATAGGGCTCACCTGACATGCGATGCTGGCCTTCATGTGCCTGCGCACCAAAAAGATAGGCGTTATAAACTTCTTTAACCTGGGCTTGATCCATGTACTGTGAAATCAAATCACAAAGATCAGAAATTAAAAACCGTTCTTCTTTTACCCAGCCTGCCTCATTGTTCGGGTTGCCATTGTTTGAGCTAACTTTAGTCATTTACCTAATTTAACAACTTATAGGGGGAAATTGTATAAAAATTAGGCCTCTATTGAATTACTCGTAAATTATCAATAAAAAAACGGGCATATCAAACACATGTAACATGTGTTTGATATGCCCGTTTTCAGGGTTCTTATTAAGCGACGCTGCCTATTACAAATTATCTTACAGGTTATCTTTAAGGGCTTCCTTCAGGCTGTTTTCAAGCTCTGCCGATAGATCGCCTTCTATCATGGCTTCCATATCATCCATAACAGCTTCTTCTGGAGGCGCATCCAGAATTTTCCGGTTTATTACATTTTCTGCAATTTCACGCAATGCAATTACCGTTGGCTTGTCGTTATCCTCCGGCACTAATGCTTCTGCACCCATTGCCAGTTGACGAGCACGTTGCGAGGCAACCAGCACCAGGTCAAATCGATTTTCTACGTTATCAAGGCAATCTTCTACTGTTAGACGTGCCATAGTT
>CAZALW010000215.1:0-6059 GCA_964485705.1 uncultured Thiotrichaceae bacterium | reverse complement strand
TTTGCACACAAGCTGCTTACAAAGCCATACTATAAGGATGGCTTTTCATACAAAACCATCCCTATCGACAACATAAGTATTATAACTTATTGAAATTACTATCATTAAACTTAGTGGTTAAAAATCAATCAATCTAACAAAAACACTATTTTTATAGTAAAAAGCCGCCTGATTTTTTTCTTATCCACAAACTTATCCACAGATTTTGTGCGTAACTCGCCTTTTACCTAGCATTTTAATGACTTACACATCTAAAGCTAGAATATTTGTTAAGTTATAGCGTTAAATTGAAAACATACACGGCGCAATAAAAAATACTTATACACACCTCCGATATCATCGTTTCTGTAACTGTCAAGCCCAACATTCAGCCTATAATAATAGAGTCAACTTTTGTAACATATTGAATATTATGTGTTTTTATACGTAACATTTTCTTCACATTTATTGCAAATAAAAGCCTGGTCAACATTATTTATTTCTGCTAGCCATCTTTTCCACAGAGTTATCCACAGGGAAAATAACGACCAGGCAACTTATCCACAGGGTTACAGGCTTCGTGTTAGCCTGCTTGTATCTCAAGCATTAATTTGTCAAAGTCTGATGTCATTTTGCAGTAAAATCATCATCATTCTTTAGCCAACTCTCACCCCCATCATGCCCATGGAAACAACTAAGCAACGCATTGTAAAAGTTGCCGTTCCCTGCCCGCTATACAGAATTTTTGATTATCGCCTGCCTGTTTCATCTGACAACCAAACGATACAACAAACTATACAACCAGGGGTGCGCGTTCGCATCCCTTTTGGCAGGCAAACGCTGATTGGCTTTGTAATTGAAGAAGTACAGCATAGCGAGGTTGCTGCGACCAAATTAAAATCGGTAATCAAAATACTGGACGAGCACAATCTACTCAGCGATGATATTTTAAAATTATTATTCTGGGCAGCCAGATATTATGCTCACCCGCTGGGCGATGTTTTACAAACGGCACTGCCGGTTTACCTTCGTAATAATGATGATGCAACACCGATTTTGAACACCTTCTGGCGAGCAGCACATAAACAGGCATCAATGCAGGCAACAGAAGACATTCTGCACAGACTCAAACGTGCACCCAAACAACGCCAATTATACCAGTTGTTACTGCTTGCGGCCGACGATGGCCTGGATGCTGACGCTCTAAACTCATGCACGGACAACTGGCGCGCACCGCTCAAAGCTTTGTTGACCAGGCAACTGATTAAGAGTTTTGTTAAACCCGCATTGTTAACACAGCAAAGCCCAGAGAGAGGATGTGACAATACTAAGGTTAAATTAAATGATGAACAGACAGCAACGATTAATAACATAGAATCGCAGCATCATCAGCATGCGGTTCATTTGGTCAACGGCATCACTGGCAGCGGTAAAACCGAAGTTTATCTGGCGTTATGTGAGTCTATGCTTGCGAGAAATAAACAGATACTGGTTCTGGTGCCCGAAATTGGTTTAACACCGCAGTTAACCCAACGTTTTCTTGCCCACCTTGATGCGACCATTGTGGTTTTACATTCGGCGATGAATGACAAACAGCGCTATGCAGCCTGGCATGCAGCGGCTAATAAACAGGCACAACTGGTCATCGGCACCCGTTCTTCCATTTTCACACCACTACCCGATCTCGGGCTCATCATTATCGATGAAGAACATGATGGCAGTTACAAGCAACAGGACGGTTTTCGTTACAATGCACGAGACCTGGCTATTGTACGGGCAAAAAATAACAATATCCCCATTGTGCTGGGCTCAGCTACACCGTCACTGGAAAGTCTGAACAATATAAATGAACGGCGCTACCAGGTACATTACCTACGGCTACGAGCCAATAAAAAACCACTGCCAACAATACAGCTGATTAATTTATGCAGCCAGAAATTACATGAAGGACTGGCCGAAACACTACTGTTAAAAATCAAACAGCAACTGGACAGCCAGGGACAGGTGCTATTATTTATCAACCGTCGTGGTTTCGCGCCATTACTGATGTGCCATGATTGCGGCTGGACAACAAGTTGCCACCGTTGCGATGCACACATGACCTTTCACAAGCAGCGTAATCAGTTACACTGCCACCATTGCGGTTCGCAACGCCACGTCCCAAATCACTGCGAAGAATGCGGCAGCAGTAATATTCTGGCTATCGGCGTTGGCACCGAACGTATTGAGCATTTTTTACAGGCTTATTTCCCCGACACGCAGGTCAGTCGAATTGATCGCGACACCACACGTAATAAAGGCAGCCTGCAGGCAAAGCTGGAAAAAGCGCACAGTGGTGAAAGCGGCATTCTGGTGGGTACGCAGATGCTGGCGAAAGGCCATGACTTTCCCAATCTCACCCTGGTCTGCGTATTGGATACCGACCAGGCATTATTCAGCGCCGACTTTCGTGCCTCAGAGCATCTGGCACAATTAATCACCCAGGTGTCGGGGCGTGCCGGGCGGGCGAAAAAACCGGGCGAAGTACTGATTCAAACCCACCACCCAGATCACCCGTTATTACAAACATTACTGCATAGCGGCTACCAGGCATTTGCCGAAGCCGCGCTACAGGAACGGCGTGCCGCCGGATTACCACCGACTCGTCATTTAGTACTGCTTCGCTGTGAATCGGTGGAAGCCAATGCCGCTCAGCTTTTTTTGCAACAGGCTGCGCACAGTGCCAAACAGGCCAACACCAAAAATATTGATCTGTTTGGCCCCATACCCGCGCCCATGGAGCGACGTGCGGGTCGTTATCGTTACCAGATTATGCTGCAATCCAGACATAGAAAAGCCCTGCACCTGTTTTTAAGCTGGTGGGTACCACAGTTGCAGCAACTGCCCTCAGCTCGAAAAGTTCGCTGGTCAATTGATGTTGATCCTTATGACACGTTCTAATTAATTACGAATTACTAATTACGAATGAAAAGTTGACCCCCCATTTGTAATTAGTAATTCGTAATTCGTAATTAATTAAGTATAATCACATTCCACAAAAACACACAACCCTGGCAGAAGAACACCCTTGAAAGCGACCATCGAAAACCTACTCAATCAGGCACTGAACCAGCTAATAACGGATGGCCTGATTGAAACTAAACCAGCACTGCAAATCACTCGCACCAAAGATGCTGCACACGGCGATTTTACCTGCAATATTGCTATGATGCTGGCGAAACAGGTAGGCAAGCCACCTCGCGAAATCGCACAGCTTATTATTGATAGCCTTGCAGCCGACAATTCGATTAAAAAAACAGAACTGGCTGGCCCCGGATTCATTAATTTCTTTCTGGCACAGGAAAACACCTTAAACATCATTAAGGATATTCACACTGCTGGTGACAGCTTTGGCAAATGCAATATTGCCAATAACGAAAAAGTACAAATCGAATTTGTCTCCGCTAACCCAACTGGCCCTTTACATGTCGGTCATGGACGTGGCGCGGCTTACGGGGCAACATTGGCATCACTGATGCGGGCAGTCGGTTTTGAGGTGGACTGCGAATATTATGTCAATGATGCTGGCAGGCAGATGAACATACTCACCACCAGCGTCTGGTTACGTTATCTGGAAGGTCAAAATATCAAATTCGCTTTCCCGCTAAACGGCTACAAAGGCGACTATATTTATGACATCGCCAACAGCATAAAAGTACATCATGGCGATGCCTTCACTTTTTCAGCTGACGAGGTTTTTCAAGGCATCGTCGATGACGAACCAGCGGGTGGCGACAAAGAGGCTCACATTGATGGCTTAATTGAACGCGCCAAAAACTTGCTTGGCGAAGACAATTACCAGACTATTTTCAAAGCCGGGCTGGACAGCATTATTGATGACATTCGTCAGGATCTGGAAGAATTTGGCGTACCTTATAACTGCTGGTACTCAGAACAAACACTAGCTGACCGGGGTTTAATAGACAAAGCTGTAAAACAACTGCAAAAAGCCGGGCATATTGAACAACGTGATGGCGCTTTATGGTTTTTATCCACAAAATTTGGTGATGAAAAAGACCGTGTGGTGATTCGTGATAATGGTCAGGCAACCTATTTTGCCTCAGACATCGCTTACCACATGGACAAATTTGCCCGTGGTTACAACCGTGTTATTAATATCTGGGGTGCTGACCACCATGGTTATGTGGCTCGGGTAAAAGCAGCAATTGGCGCACTTGGTCAGAACCAGGACAAGCTGGATATTTTATTAGTGCAGTTTGCTAATTTATATCGCAATGGCGAACGCGTACAAATGTCTACCCGCTCCGGCTCTTTTGTCACCCTGCGAGAATTACGCGAAGAAGTTGGTAACGATGCCGCTCGCTTCTTTTATGTCATGCGCAAATGTGAACAGCATATGGATTTTGATCTGGATCTGGCCAAATCACAAAACAATGACAACCCGGTTTATTACATTCAGTATGCTCACGCCAGAATCTGTAGCGTTATTGGACAACTATCAGAAAAGCAGCTAAAACACGATGTTGAAAACGGCTTTTTGAACCTGAATTTGTTAACTGAAAAACATGAAACCAGTCTTATCAGTAAGCTGGATGCCTACACTGACATCGTTCAAAAAGCTGCCTTTAATGCACAGCCGCATCTACTGGTGCATTATTTGCGAGAACTGGCCACCCTGTTGCACTCTTATTACAACGCGCACCAGTTTATTAATGATGACCGCAATCTGCATGATGCACGATTCAATTTAATTATCGCAACCAAACAAATTTTGTTTAATGGGCTAACTTTGCTGGGCGTAAGTGCACCGGTAAAAATGTAAACATTATAGTAATGACAACTGACTACAAATCCCGCGTAAACCGCAAACAGAAAAAATCACTACCCGGTTACATCTGGCTGCTATCCGGACTGGCTATTGGGCTATTCGTGGCTTTTATTGTTTATCTTGATAAACAACCAAAAAATAACCAGAACTTTGGCAGTGCTGTTCAAGAGGAATTAGACAAATTAAAGCAACAGACAAACAATCAAAAAATTACGGCAACATCAATAAAAAAAACACCTATCACAGAAAAACCTGTCACCGAAAAAAAACAAACCAAATTTAATTTCTACACGCTATTACCAGAGCTGGAAATACTTATTCCAGACAGCGAAACGCGCCCACCTGAGCGGCCATCTAAAAACACTAACTCTGATTTACCATCAAACACGCAAAGCAGTACAAAAAAACAATATATATTACAGATTGGTTCATTCCAGAATGTTTCAGATGCCAAGAAACTAAAAGCCAACCTGGCATTTTTAGGACTGGAAGCGAGCATACAACATGTAACCATTAACAATCAGGCATGGCACCGCGTCAGAACAGGCCCATACCGGAACAGGCAACAGCTATTTCAAAAACAGAAAATACTAAAACAAAATGATTTTAATTCCATTTCTATGGAATTAAAATAAGCTATTGATTTAGATCGAATCTATTCACTGGCTTTATCCTTTATATCTATATGGACATATCCCTTTCGATATAGTTTTTCTTATGTTAATATTCCTTTTCGCTTTTCATAGTAGTAATTCGGTCATAATACATTCACACTGTACCGAGAAAAAGTAGATATAACAAATATTAGATGCTTCTTGCACTGCTAAAACAACACATTTCACACAATAAGAATTCGGAGATATAACATGGCTTTATTTGATGATGACTGGATGAAAGGTTTTAAGGAACAATGGAACTCTCAAGCAGATCTTTCAGATGCATTAGCAAAAATTAATTTTAATTCTGTTATCGGTTACGGTTACCCGAAAGATGAAACCTGCCTGGGCTTTATCAATGTGGTAAACGGCAAAGTAGAAGATGCCGGTGCTTATGACGGTCGCCAGCTGAGCTGGGACATGCGTGCTGAACAGAAAAACTGGGAAAAATGGCTGAAAAAAGAAATTGGCATGACCGGTTTAGGTCTGGCTTTCACAACTGGCAAGCTGAAATTCAAAACCGGCGATTTTAAAGCCATGATTTCTGACCCGCGTATGGCTGGTCCGTTTATTAAAAGCTTTGGTGCAATGGGTCG
>CAZALW010000214.1:0-6082 GCA_964485705.1 uncultured Thiotrichaceae bacterium | reverse complement strand
ATTAGTAAGGCGACATTTTTTTGCCATCAGGTGGAAAAAACTTGCCGCTAAACATCCATTTTTCTGTCGTTTGACTTTTATATTTTTTAGTTAACAGGAAAAGAAATCATTTTAAACCTCACCGTATCGCCTTGTATATAAAGGTTTCGGCAGGTCTTCGGAATTCTTTAATATTTTTCTTCTAAAGTTGGCACAACGATTGCATTTTGTAATGCTAAGTATAATTTTTACAAGTGTTATGGAGTGTTACATGTCAATTTCATTCGATTCCGCGCTGGGGATTCATCAGCAGGCTTTATTAATAAGGACAGCACGTATGGAGATGCTGTCATCAAATATAGCGAATGTAGATACACCAGGATATAAGGCAATCGACATTGATTTTAAAGCTGCTCTGCAAGCGTCAGTTGATAATCGTAAGGCAGGTACTTTACATGCAACACACGACAGACATATTCAGCTAAATACCAATGCGACAAATATTGAAACACTTTATCGTGTGCCTAATCAATCGTCGCTTGATGGTAATACAGTAGATGGGCAGGTTGAAAAAGCGGCTTTTGCCGATAATGCAATACGTTATCAGGCAAGTCTTGAGTTTCTTAGTAGTAAGTTTAAAGGCATGCTGAGTGCCCTTAAACAACAATAGGCAGGAGATAAATAATGAGTCTTGGTAATGTGTTCGAAATTGTTGGTTCTGCTATGAGTGCTCAGTCAGTACGCCTGAATACCGTTGCCAGTAATCTTGCTAATGCTGATGTTGTCAGTAGCACTGAAGCCGGTGTCTACCGTTCACGGCAGCCGGTTTTCTCCGCCGTCATGAGTGCGCTTAATGGTGGTGGGCAAAACAGTATGGGGCAGAGCCAATCTGCTGGTGTACATATTGCCGGAATCGTTGAGAGTAATGCTGCTGCCAGAAAAGAATTTCAACCAGACCATCCTATGGCAAATAAGGACGGTTATATTTTTAAATCAAATGTGAACTCAATTGAAGAAATGGCAAACATGATGGCCGCCTCACGTGCCTATCAAAATAATGTAGAAGTGTTTAATACCTCAAAGCAGTTGTTACTTAAAACATTAACCATGGGAGAACGTTAGCATGTCAGCACTAACTATTGAAAACAACTTCTCATCACTTAATCCAACACCGGCAAATAGTGCGGTGACAAATAAGCCGAATGATGAATTAACCCAGTCAGATTTTATTGAACTGCTGGTGGCACAGGTAAAACATCAAGATCCAACAGAGCCAATGGATACAGGTGAATTTATGAGCCAGCTAACACAATCAGCCGCGGTAAATGGTATTAATGAATTACAAAAGTCTTTTGACGTACTAGCTTCTAAGCTTACTTCTGACCAGTCATTACAGGCTGCAGGTCTGGTGGGTAAGTCCGTACTGGTTTCTGGTGGTCAGGGTTTGTTGACTGCGGGTGGTGATATTAGTGGTCAGTTAAATCTTGATCGCCATGCCAGTGAAGTCAATATAAACATATTCAATACTCAGGGCGAACTGGTAAAAACCATGCCATTGGGGGGGAATGATTCTGGCGTGGTACAGTTTAAATGGAATGGTTTTGGCGATGCAGGGGACGTTATGCCAGCAGGGCATTACCTGGTGACGGCAGAAGCTTTAATTGATGGTGATCAACAAGCAGTAACCGTATCACTGGAAACACATATCGACAGCGTTAGTTTAAATCAAAATATTGATGGCACACAGGTAGGGTCTTTATTAAACCTTGCCAATGGTCAAGTGGTAACGCTTGATGAAATACAACAAATTAAGTAATTAATCAGGTGTAGGGTGGGCAGGCTTTTTTGCCCACGCGTTAACTTACAAAATTAAATAAATAACAGGAGAAAACAATGTCATTCAACACAGCATTAAGTGGAATTAAAGCAGCATCCAGCGACCTTGGGATTATAGGCAACAACATTGCTAACGCTGCGACCACAGGGTTTAAATCATCGCGAGCAGAATTTTCTGATATTTTTACCTCGGTTGGTCAGGGTGTGCGTTTAGATACCACTGCTCAGCAGTTTTCTCAGGGTAATGTAGCGTTTACCAGTAATCCGCTAGACCTGGCTATTAGTGGCACAGGTTTTTTCCAACTGCAAGGCGATGGTAACACTGTGTATAGCCGGGCAGGAAATTTCAAAATTGACGCAAACGGCAATGTTGTTAACAACTCCGGTTTTTCCTTGTTGGCAAGGCAGGCAGATAATAACGGTACCATCACTGGTGTGGTCGCACCTTTGCAATTAAGCAATGCTTATATTAATGCCAGCCCCACAGCCGCAGTTTCAAGTGGTATTAACTTTGATGCGCGAGAGCCGGAAACAAATGGAAGCTGGGTACTAAATGCAGGCATACCAGACACCGCTGGTTATAACTCTTCAACCACCACAACCATTTACGACAGTCTGGGCAATGACCACATCATGACCATGTATTTTAGCAAGCTTGATCCTGCTACTAATCCCAATGAGTGGAATGTCAGAACCATGATTGGTGGCGTGGTAGAAGATACCTCGCCTGTTACTTTCAATACTGATGGTTCATATAATACACCGGCAAACATTCCCATTACTTTCAATCCTGGCGGTGGTGCTGCACCTAATCAGCCTTTTACCATTGATTTAACCAGCAGTACACAGTTCGGCAGCGATTTTGCTGTTACCAGCCTGCAACAGGATGGTTTTACTGCAGGGCAGTTGTTAGGTGTCGATGTTGATAAAACAGGTATTGTTTTTGCCAGATACAGCAACGGTCAATCGCAGACAGTTGCTCAGGTAGTGCTGGCAAATTTCGCCAATGCACAGGGTTTGAAGCCAACAGATGGCAGCTCCTGGATAGAAACATTTTCCTCTGGCTCTCCGGTGATTAGTGAAGCCGGTACCGCGGGTCTTGGTTTGATCCAGGCAAGTGCACTGGAAGAGTCCAACGTTGATTTAACGGCTGAACTGGTCAACATGATAGTGGCTCAACGTAATTTCCAGGCAAATGCACAAACCATTCAGGCACAGGATACGATAACCCAAAGTATTATTAATCTTCGATAGTAGGTGTTTAGTCGTAAGTCGTAAGTTGTAAGTCATAAGACTAAAGACTAAAAACTTAAGACTTAAAACTTAAAACATAGTAGCTAAGACAACAGGACAACATTATGGATCGCATGCTTTTTGTAGCCATGAGTGGTGCTAAAGAAACGATGCACGCTCAGGCGATTAATACCAACAATCTGGCGAATGCAAGCACCACTGGATTTAGAGCTGATTTTCAAACCAGCATGAGTCAACAGGTGTTTGGTCCGGGACATGCAAGTCGTGTTTATGCTAGCACAGAAAATGCTGGTGTCGATTTCTCACAGGGTAGCGTTATCAGTACCGGTCGTGAACTGGATATGGCGATTAACGGTCAGGGCTGGTTTGCCGTTCAGACATCTGATGGAGGCGAAGCCTATACGCGTGCGGGCGATTTACGACTGGACAGCCTGGGTAGATTAACTAATGGCGCTGGCAATATGGTGCTGGGTAATGGTGGGCCCATTTCAGTACCGCCACATGCCAAGTTAGAAATAGGTGCAGACGGAACTATTACCATCCAACCTTTAGGCCAACCGGTTAGTACACTGGCCGTTGTTGACCGTATCAAAATGGTTAACCCAGCCAATGATCAATTAGAAAAGGGTGCTGATGGCTTGATGCACATGCGTAATGGGCAACGAGCAGAGGAAGATGCCAGCGTCACGGTGGTTTCCGGTTCACTGGAATCAAGCAATGTAAACACCGTAGGTTCAATGGTCAGAATGATTGAGCTGGCGCGCCAATATGAAACCTATATTAAATTAATGAGCACTGCAGTTAAAAATGACCAGGCGGCTGCATCCATTATGAAAATGAGCTGATTCATTTAATTACTAATTACAAATTACGAATTACTAATTAATAAACAAAAAACAGTGATAGATGCATGATTCGTAATTAAACAAACAATGAAAACTGACAATGTTATACAGACAAAAAGCTATGCGTTTGCATTACGGATAATCAAGTTATATCTTTATCTTAAAGATGAACACAAGGAGTATACGCTTAGTAAACAGATTTTACGGAGTGGTACATCTATTGGTGCAAATATAGAGGAAGCGATAGGTGGTCAGTCTGACAAAGATTTTTTATCGAAAATAAGTATTGCATACAAAGAAGCAAGAGAAACGCATTATTGGATAAGGCTATTATCAGATAGCAATTTTATTAAAGATGCACAAAAAGAATCACTGTTAAATGATTGTGAAGAACTATTAAAGATAATAACCAGTATCCAAAAATCAATAAAACAAAAAAATTAATTACTAATGTGTGATTGTTGTTTCGTAATTAGTAATTTGTAATTAGTAATTAACAAGCCCGGAGGGCATAATGAGTTCAGCTTTATGGATTGCCAAAACAGGCCTTGAAGCCCAGCAGACAAAAATGGCAACGATTTCAAATAATCTTGCCAATGCCAGCACCACAGGTTTTAAACGTGACCGTGCCGTATTTGCCGATTTGATATATCAAAATGTGGTGCAGGTTGGTGCCATGTCTTCGGAAGATACCATGATGCCATCGGGTTTAAATATCGGCACCGGCGTAAGAACAGTAGCAACTGAAAAACTGTTTACCCAGGGAACGATTATACAAACAGGAAACTCACTGGATGTAGCCATTCAGGGACGAGGTTTTTTACAAATACTGATGCCAGATGGTGCTACCGCTTACACCCGTGATGGCACCTTACAAAAAGACGCGTCAGGACAACTGGTTACCTCAATGGGTTATAGCCTGGAACCGAGTATCACCATTCCTGATGATGCATTAACCGTTTCAATTAGCTCCGACGGCATCGTTTCAGTGGTTTCGCAGGGAGCAACTGAGCCAACTGAAATAGGCAGTATTCAACTTGCCGATTTTGTTAATCCATCCGGACTACAGGCAGTAGGTAATAACCTGTTTATCGAATCTGGAGCCAGTGGCTCACCACAAACCGGCACACCGGGTTTAACTGGTTTAGGCACACTGATTCAATCATCACTTGAAGGTTCAAACGTTAACACCGTGGAAGAACTGGTGAAGATGATAGAAACCCAGCGGGCTTATGAAATGAACTCAAAAGCGATTTCAACGGCAGATCAAATGTTGCAGTATGCAACCAATAATATGTAAATAAGCTAACTATTAACCACGAAGCTCACGAAGGACACGAAGATGAAATTGAATCACATCAAGGCGGAATCACATGACTTTACACTTATGTCGAATTCTTCGTGTTCTTCGTGAACTTCGTGGTAAATGAAAATCGAATGTTGCCATGTTCAATAATTACAAAGTAGGAAAATAACTATCATGATATTTTTCAGGTATTCAATCGTACTCACCGCATTAGTGTCCTTAATAGTAGTCAGCGGTTGTGCTTCACCAAAACGTGGTGATGTTGAATATGCGCCGATAAAACCGGTCATTCAGACAGGGCCGATACAACATTCTGATTCAATCTATCAAACCGCTTCGGCCTGGCTGTTAATGGAAGACATAAAACCACGACGTGTGGGTGATATGTTAACGGTTTCATTAGAAGTAAAAACAGATGCCAAGAAAAAATCAGACACAGACACTAAAAAGTCTACGGATATAGAACTTTCAGCAGCAGCTTTTTTAGGAAGACCGGTCACATCAGGCGATCGAGAAGTGGCAGCGACCAGGCTTTCCTCAGCCTATGATTTTGCAGGTGAGGGTGAAAGTAACCAAAGCAATTCTCTCACCGGTAGCATTACCGTTACTGTAGTTGAAGTATTGGTTAATGGAAATTTAGTGGTGCAGGGTGAGAAATGGATACACATTAACGAGGGAGAAGAATACATACGTCTACGCGGCATTGTACGCCCCAGTGATATTAGTCCTGACAATACCATTTCTTCAGAACGTATTGCCAATGCAGAAATACAATATAGTGGTGAAGGCAGTCTGGCGAATGCCAACAAACAGGGCTGGCTAACAAAATTCTTTAATAGTGAGTGGATGCCATTCTAATGAA
>CAZALW010000213.1:0-6084 GCA_964485705.1 uncultured Thiotrichaceae bacterium | reverse complement strand
AAACGGCCATTCCGGATACAATCGGGTACTGTGTTTTTCGCTAAACTCATCATTAACCTGCTCATTAATGATCTTAAAATCCCGGATATCAATCAAATCATTGGCATCCATACTCTCCAATATACCGGTGCGAATGGTACCAACATCGGCCTTACCATTAAGTATCGACATCACAACATTGTCATGAATGCCAGCGTAGCTAATCTCTGCGAGATCTTCTGGATCGATGCCCGCTGCTTTAAGTTCTCTCAGCGCCATCTGAAAACCACCGAGCGAGGTTTCATCCACCGCCATAAACGATTTGTTTTTTAAATCTTTCAGTGTTTGTATATCATCCCGATTATTCAGGGTAAAGATAACACCGCCGAAATGATTTACATGCCGATCTTCGATGCCACGGCTTAATGTAGCAATACGGGAAATACGATGTCGCACTTCCATCACCACATAGATGCCCGAGTTGACCAGAATGAAGTGGATATTTTTTGACTGGATATTTGATTCGATCTCATCAAAACCAAGTGGAATTATTCTGAACTCCTTAGCCGGAATCTCCCGCGAAAGATAATCAGCCGTCGCCTCCCAATAATCCAGGGTTTTATAAACACCACGATGGCTCAATACGCCTATGGTGACAATATCAGGCGTTGCTGCGGCTATCTCAATAGAGAGAAAGCACGTGCAGATTAGCAGTAATAAAAAGTTTTTTATCTTAATTTTCATCTCAAGTGACAGTTTTATTTGCAATATTAGCAATGTTGACAGCAATTCCTATTGGTATAAACCACTATTTATTTTACGGTAACCCAGAATATGAAGCCAAGTACATTTAGTTCACAATGCACTTGTAATACTACTTTATTGGTAGCAAAATTTACTCATACTATTCATGAATGGGTATCTATAAAACTCAAGATTACAGAAGGTAATATTAAGATGAATAAAAATAGAAGAACACTGCTAAAAAGCACGTTTGTTGCTGGTGCAACTGGCATGGCAATCAGTGCAGGATTATTAACCCCAAAAGCCGTTTTGGCTGCATGGCCTAAAGCGGCTTTTGAAGCAAAAGATGCTAACGCTGCATTGGAGGCTTCACTTGGCAGTTCAAGCACAGCAGAAAGCGGTGACATTAAATTAAAAGCACCGGATATTGCTGAAAATGGTGCGGTTGTACCTGTAACGGTAACCAGCAAAATTGCCAATACTGAATCCATCAGCATCATTGTTGCAGAAAACGGCACGCCTTTAGCGGCTACTTTTAACCTTGGCGCTAACACAAAAGGTTTTGTTTCTACCCGTATAAAAATGGGTAAAACATCCGATGTTACCGCTGTGGTAAAGGCCGGCGGCAAACTGTACAGCACAACTAAAAACGTCAAAGTCACCATCGGCGGCTGTGGCGGTTAAGTCGCGGCGGTTAATTAAATAAATATACAGCAAAATTAAAGAGGTTACACAAGATGGCTAAATCATCCATTAAAGTACGCGCAAAGGTCAAAAAAGGCGAAGCAAAAGTAAAGTGTCTAATCAGCCACCCAATGGAAACAGGATTACGCAAAGATAAAAAATCCGGCAAGCTCATTCCCGCTCGCTTCATTCAGGAAGTCCTCTGTGAACACGATGGCAAAACCATCTTGAATGCACAGTGGAATGCAACTATTTCCAAAAACCCTTTCCTTTCTTTTTCATTCACTGGCGCTAAAACAGGCGACATGATAAAGATTAGCTGGGTGGACAATACGGGTAAAAGTGACGCTACCGAAGCTGCGCTTAAATAATGAAGCGAAATAACTGGAGCTTCAATAATTATTCTCTCAGTTTTTATTTTGAAACAACAAAAACAGTTAACAAAGACACTATTGTCAGGAGTTAGTTAGATGTTCAATAGAACCTTACTTGTATTACCCGTTGTATTTATTTTTGGAGCAACAGCCAGTGCTGATCCCAGCATGGCTCCCGAAGAAGTACTGCAAAGTCTGATCGAAAAAGTCGACTCAAAGTATCTCACCCAGAGCTCACAAAATATCATGATGATGCCAGACAACCCAGCTTACTGGGTCGCTGAAGAAGGTGAAGAATTGTTTATGGAAAAACGCGGACCGAAAAATGCTTCATTGCATGGCTGTGACTTTGGCAAAGGCGCTGGCGTACTGGAAGGTGCCTATACCGAAATGCCACGTTACTTCGCCGATACCGACAAAGTGATGGATTTGGAAAGCCGTCTGGTTCACTGCATGATGACCCTGCAGGGCTTCACCAAAAAAGATGCCGCAATCAAAAAACGTCATGGCTCAGGTTCCGACATGATGAAATTGCAAACTTACATCGGCGGCCTGTCTAACGGCTACGCATGGAATCCACCCATGGATCACCCGAAAGAACAAGCCATGCGTGACGCAGGAAAAGATCTGTTTTACCGTCGTGCTGGTTCATTAGACTTCAGTTGTAATACTTGCCACGGTGATACCGGCAAGCGGATTCGTGCCTCAGTACTGCCCAATATCAATGTCCCTGAAGAATGGACAAAAGCCATTTCCTGGCCCGCTTTCCGGGTCGGGCATGATAACGTGCGCAGCAGCCAACACCGTGTACGCGGCTGCTACTGGCAAATGCGTCAAGGTCGTATTGAAGCCACTTCCGATGCTTCAATTGCGCTAATCTCATACTGGACTGACGCTGCCCGTGGGCAACCGGCTATCCTGCCCGACATGAAACGCTAACCGCAGCCAATGACAATACTGAGGAAAAAAACATGAAGAAACAAAAGAACTACTTAACCTCGGCGCTAATTTTGGCCGTGATATTATTTGGCAGCTATAGCTGTACAACAGTAGCAGACTCTGAAAATGATACAGCTGCATCTAAAAGTGGCAAATCAGGCTCACTAGCTGATAATCTAATCTTTGAACAAGCTGGCTTCCGCCTGAATCAAAAGACCCAGGAAGGTGGCACAGTGCAAGATCGCCTGACCCAGGATGGCATACAGATGGCCTGCTCAAAATTGGGCGCTGCCTCTGTCGATACGGATACCGCCGCCAAAGTCAGTTCTATGGCACGGGAATCAATCAAGAAACCAGCTGGCGGTATAAAACTGGGCGACTGGAAAAAAGGTGAAGCAGTCGCACGCTCCGGTTACGGATTTCGAGTTGGTCACAAGACCGATGATCACAGCAAACGTGAAGCGGGCGGTAATTGCTATGCCTGTCACCAACTGGATCCTAAGGAAATCGCTTACGGTACGCTCGGTACCAGCCTGACTGGCTACGGCAAGTTACGTGGTACCGGTGATGCAGTTCTGAATTTCGCCTATGAAATGATCTATAACCCGCACGTGTATTTCCCCTGTACACACATGCCACGGTTTGGACACAACGGCGTACTAACTGAGCAGCAGATCAGTGATGTGATGGCTTACCTGTTTGATCCGGCATCACCGGTGAATCAGTAAAACAGTTCGGTCGCAACTGGTACAACCCTTTTCTCGTTCCCACGCTCCGGCGTGGGAATGCGTACAACGCGCCACTGACACCTGCAAATATGTGCCAGACAAGCATCATGTATGCATTCCCACGCGGGAGCGTGGGAACGAGAAACCCTCTACCCGACACAGGAAAAGTTTAGCTTTTGAGATCAACAAACATCACAAAATCTGCTTCTAATCCTTTAGATATTTTGTTAAGAATATTTTTAAGCCTCTAACTAACCTTTTGCTTTCTATTTACGTTAGTATTTATCGAGATAAAAAATAACTATAAAAAACCACCAACTATGAGGAATAACTATGCCTACCATTGATCGCCGAACCTTCCTGAAACTAATGGGGCTAAGCGCCACAGCAGGTAGCACAGGCTTATTAACCGCCTGTAATAACAGTTATTCAGCAACGGCAGTCGCCGCAACAAAAATAGCCGATGATTTTTACGACTTACCAATGAAGGGTAATGTCAGAATACTGCATACCACTGATTTTCATGGTCAGCTACAGCCAGTCTATTTCAGAGAACCAAACGTCAACCTTGGTGTCGGCGACGCCTTTGGCCGCCCTCCTCACCTGGTCGGCAATAAATTACTTGAGGCGATGAATTTAAAACCAGATACCGTAGAATCCTACGCCTATACTTACCTGGATTTTGAAAACGCTGCAGCCAAATACGGCAAGATGGGCGGTTTCCCGCAGATGAAAACCCTGTTAGATCGCTTACGCAAACAGGCAGGCGGCCAGCAAAATACCCTTACTATTGATGGTGGTGATTTATGGCAGGGTTCTGGTACCTCTTTGTGGACTCGTGGTGTTGACATGGTCGAAGGCTCAAACATTCTGGGCATTGATGTCATGGTCGGTCACTGGGAATTCACCTACAAACCCGATGAATTATTAAGTAATGTTGCTCTATTCAAAGGAGATTTCATCGGTCAGAACGTTCGCGTTAAAGAAGACTCTTTGATGGATGACGGTTATGCAAAACTGGTCGAGACCTTTGATGGCAGTGGTCTGTACGACGAAGATTCCGGTCACGCCTTCCAGCCTTATGTTATTAAAGAAGTCAATGGTGCCAAAATTTGTATTATCGGTCAGGCATTTCCCCGCACCGGCAATGCCAACCCGCCAGAATTTTTCCCAGACTGGTCATTTGGTCTGCGTGAAGACGACATGATTGAACTGGTGGAAATGATTCGGGAGGAAGAAAAACCTGATGCCATCGTCCTGCTCTCGCACAACGGCATGGATGTCGACATCAAAATGGCGGAACGCGTACCGGGTTTAAATGCGGTATTTGGCGGCCACACCCATGATGGCGTACCTGAGCCCATCAAAGTTAAAAATGTAAACGGCAACGAATGTTGGGTAACCAATGCCGGCTCCAACGGTAAATTTCTTGGCGTGATGGATTTTGATATTAAAGATGGCAAGATCAACAGTATGCATTACAACATGATGCCCATCATTGCTAACGCACTTCCTGCTGATAAGGAAATGCAGGCATTCATCGACCAGATGCGCAGCACAAAATACGATGAAAACATTATTGAAAGCCGCGCAAAGAAGATGTTTTACAACAAATCACGCGTCGGCAAAAGCTACGCTGAAATCCTCGATGAAAAACTCGCCATTGCCGATCGACTGCTTTATCGTCGTGGCAACTTCATGGGCACCTGGGATCAGATTTTGTGTAATGCATTACGTGAAGAATACGATGCTGATGTTGCCATGTCTGCCGGGGTACGCTGGGGCACAACGACATTAAAAGGTGACTGGATTACGATGGAAGACGTGATGACCCAATGCGCATTGACCTACGGCGAAACCTACGTATCAGAAATGACCGGACACGACCTGTTAAGAGTTTTAGAGCAAGTCGCTGATAACCTGTTCGACCCGGATCCTTACTTGCAGTCAGGCGGTGACATGGTACGTGTTGGCGGTATGGATTACACCATTGATCCATCGAAACCCTTATTTGAACGCATCACCAATGCACGGCTGGATAATGGTCACCTGATTGAGGCCAAACAAACATACAAAGTTGCCGGCTGGGCAGTGGTCAACCGCACACCGGATGGGCGTTTAATGTGGGATGTGGTGCGTGACCATATTGTTAAAAACCGAGGCAAGGATAATGTCCTGAAAATCGCGAAAATCAATCACCCGAAACTGATTGGCGTTAGCGATAACCCGGGTATTGCAGATTATCCCGGGGAACTTGGTTAACGCTTAAAAATAAAAAATAGCAGCAGTGGCACAAGGATGTGCCGTTAACGGACCTAAGGATGGACATAGCCTGCCCCGGACGTGATCCGAGGGAGGCGCTGTTATGTCCATGGATGGACGGTATATAGAAAATGCAGGAGCAATTTTCTTGTATGTCGATGGATGGACGACCATATTTACATTATGGCGCAAAGAGCCAGGAAGGCGGTGCGATTAACCTGCCTGCAGCAGGCAGTCGGCAAAGGATGGCGTAATGCGTACCTAAAAGACCCGCTGTCATCTCGACCAGCGGGAGAGATCTTATGCATCGGCGGGTCAAGATCTCTCCCGCTGGTCGATGTATGGACTCCACCTACCTAATGGTAGGCTTCATG
>CAZALW010000212.1:0-6099 GCA_964485705.1 uncultured Thiotrichaceae bacterium | reverse complement strand
ACAAAGTGCCTGTTCGGGTGCATTAATTATGAAGGTGTTCAATGATAAATAGATTTTCTGGTTTAATGGTATCAGCGGTTTTTATAGGTGCGATGATGCTTCAGTCCTGCACAATGGGAACGGCGCAACAAACTGTAACAAAGAATACAGAAGCCGAAGTAACGCTGAGAGTGCATCATTTCCTTGATGAATATTCTCTTACTCAAAAAAGCCTGCTGGAACCCTGGGCAGCAAGGGTGGAATCAGCATCCAAAGGGCGCATAAAAGTTGAAATAACCTCGGATATGCTTCTCGGTGGAAAAGCCTGGGATCTTGTCGATCAAGCCAAAGATGGCACGGTCGATATCATTTGGACAGCTGCGGCCTACACACCTGGACGATTCCCTAAAACCTCAGTTTTCTCCCTGCCGATTGTACATCAGGGCAATGCGATAGCGACTAATCTGGCTATACATGAGTTACTTGATAAGGAGCTTAGTAGTGACTTTCAGGGGCTGCAACCATTACTTATTCATGTACATGCAGGACATGTTTTTCACATGGCGGACAAAACATTCACTTCGCTGGCTGATTTGCAGGGTCTGACTATTCGACCACCCGGCAGCAAAGGCGTAGCTCGCTGGTCAGTGGAACAACTCGGTGCCTCGCCAACTAAAAAAAGACATCCAAGCCTTCCCGCTGCTTTACGAAACAAGAAGCTAGACGGGGCGCTGTTATCTTTTCGCTTAGCTGACTCTATGGGGATTGTTGAAGCAGTTAAATCGCACACCCTTTATGGCGATGGTGGCTCTTTCGGTACCTCAATATATATGTTGCTGATGAATCAAAAGCGTTATGCCAGCCTGCCTGATGACCTGAAGAAAATAATTGACCAGCAATCAGGTGCGGCTTTGGCTAAAGAAATGGGACAGATTTGGCAAAAAGGAAGTGATGAAGCGCTGCAAAATGCGCGTAAACAAGGCAACTCAATTCATATTCTGTCAAAATCCGTACGCGATGATGTCTACAACAAGCAACTTGGTATTCTCAACTTATGGGCGGAAAAGGTGCATGGCGGAAAAAAAGAGGATGCACAAAAACTAATTGAAAAAGCCCGTCATGCTATTGAAAAACATGATTTATGATTCATTCAAATGAACTAGTTTAGATTAGAACTGACAACGCGCGTCAGATTTACTCATTGATCGAATGTCTGAATTCGGTCATTAACGGACACACAGAAAAAACAAACCCTCCTAACCTCCCTTTCAAAAAGGGAGGGACTAAAGCCTTTTTACCTCCCCCTTTTTTCAAAGGGGGATTGAGGGGGTTTAGTTTTTAACGTCTGCTATGTGTCGAAACCCGTCATTTCAGATCTGACATTATCTGTCCGATAAAATCCAGGTTTATACAATTCAGAGGCTGAATCTGAGGTCATGGGCGGGACTGAAATTCTGCTCTCAAGTGCTTTTTACTTAACTTGCTGGCATTGGAATCATCTCCAGCCCTTATGTAGCAACAATAACGCGTACCGCATCCAGGCGTAAATTCGCGCCATCAATAACCCTGGTTAACATGGCTAATTGCTTTTCAAAATGATTTATTTCGTCTGCACGAATATTAGGATTTACATTAGATAGTGCTTTTAACCTATTGATTTCAGTTGATAGTGTTTCCGTGGCATGCTGCTGAGCTTGCTGTAAAACTTTTGTCGATTTCAACTGGGCAAATTTTTCACTACGCTGCAACATGGCCTTGAGAATCTTCTTCCTGGTGTTAACTATTTTATTGCCAATGCCGCTATCAACAAACTGACGGCGGCTATTAATCATTTCATGTGTTAACTTGATATTATGGTCCGCGCCACGTTCATCACACACCACACGGATCATAGTTGGCGGTAAATAGCGGTTACTTTGCAATTCTTCAATGGGTGCGCTTTCGATCGAAAACAGGCATTCAAGTAAAACACTGCCTGCCTGCACCGCTTTATAGTCAGCCGCCGTCACTGAGGTGTTGCCCATTTCGTTGCTCAGCACCATGTCGATGGCTGTGTTTGTTAACGGGTGCTCCCAGGTGATGTAATGTGCATCTTCAAAACTTAATGCGATGTTTCTATCATAAGTGATGGTCAAGCCATCATCGTTAAGCCCGGGAAATTGGGCAATCATGTGTTCCGTTGGGGTGATAATAAAACAGCCTTCGCTGTGCATTTCATTATCGATGGCAAAGCAGTCATAAACACTTTCCATGTAATCGGCAAGCTGTGATGTATTGTCTTCATCTTCAGCGCGTTGTTTTATGTTCTGTGCAATAAGCGGACGGCACGAATTGTATTCCAGAAGGCGGTCACGGCCTTGCTGCAATGACTGGCTTAATTTCTGGTAATGATTTTTTGACTGGGTGATTAATGACTCAAGTAAGATATTTGTATTGTCTTCTGCGTATGATGCGTTGAGTGTTTGATGTAATTCATGCTGTACACGTTTATAGACTGAGTGTCCTGCCGGGCAGGTGCGTTCAAAGGCATGAAGCGCTTCGTTGTACCAGCGGTAACAGGCTTCCTGTGCGGTGTTTTTCAAATAGGGCACATGGATGCTGATGGTGTTTGTCTGTCCTATCCTGTCGAGGCGACCAATGCGTTGTTCTAATAAATCAGGATTAACCGGCAGGTCGAACAAAACCAGATGATGGGCAAACTGGAAATTGCGACCTTCACTGCCAATTTCTGAGCACACTAATATCTGGCTGCCAGTTTCAAAATCGGCAAAAAATGCCGCCGCGCGATCACGTTCAACTATGCTCAGACCTTCATGGAAAGCGGTGGCATGTAAGCCGGTCTGGGTTTTAAAATATTGTGTGATCTCCATTGCAGTGTTTGCATTAGCGGCAATCACTAAAATCTTTTGCGGGTGCAACTCAGCACATTTTTTACTTAACCAGGTAATGCGCGGATCAATCTGTGTCCAGTGCAACGCATGTTTCTGTTGCTGGTATAACACTTCTGGCTGTAATGGTGAGCAGGACAGTTCATCTTTTTCGTTAGAGTCTTTGTCAGACCTGAGTTGTTGATATTGCGCAGGTGTTTCCAGCGGGTAAGCATAAAGCTCTCTATCAGGAAAACCTTTTACTGCGCTGCGTGTGTTTCTGAATAAAACACGGCCAGTGCCGTGGCGATCCAGCAAATGTTCAACCAGTTCGATACGTGCCTGATGTTCGACCTCGGCATCGGCGTTATTATTTTCCTGATTTTTATTTTCAATGAGTTGTAGTAACGATAAATTATCGCCCTCAGCAATGGTTGTTTTGATTAAGCAGATATCATCATCACTAAGTGGTTTATTGTTTAATAAGTCTTCAATTACCTGCGCATAGGGCTGGTAGTTTTCTTCTTCATCAACGAATTGCTGAAAATCGGGAAAACGGTTTGGGTCAAGCAGGCGTAGCCTGGCAAAATGACTTTCCTTGCCTAACTGTTCAGGGGTTGCCGTTAGTAACAAAATACCTTTAGTATGATAGCTAAGTTGTTCAATAACCATGTATTCTATGCTGGGCTCCTCGGCTGACCATTGTAAATGGTGAGCTTCATCGACCACCATCAGATCCCATTCGCCCATCACGCATTGTTCAAAAACGTTGGCGTTGCTGACTAAAAAATCAATACTGCATAAAACAAACTGCTCGGCAAAAAAAATGTTTTCAAAGTTGTTTTCAGCAAATAGATCAGCGCAGCGAGTTTCATCAAAAATTTTAAAGTGAAGATTAAACCGACGCAACATCTCCACCAGCCATTGATGGATTAATGTTTCTGGTACCACAATTAAAATACGCTGTGCCCGCTCGGTTAGAATCTGATGATGTAAAATTAGACCGGCCTCAATGGTTTTACCCAGGCCGACTTCATCAGCCAGCAAGACACGCGGTGCGTAACGATTGGCAACCTCATGGGCAATATATAATTGATGCGGTATTAAGCTGGTGCGGCTACCAGTCAAACCATATAAATCAGATTTTGCCAGACGATTTTTGTGATAAAGCGTCTGATAGCGTAATTCAAACCAGTTATCTTTATCTATCTGACCATTAAACAAACGCTCGGAAGGGCGGTTTAACTGAATAAAATTATCCAGTTCAGCCTCATCAATTTGATGCTGCTTACCGCTACCATCAATGCCCTGGTAGCGAATAATGCCATGGTTTTCTGTGGTTTCCTGGACGGTTATTTTTAAGCCTTCATGGCTACTGATGGTGTCGCCAATAGAAAATAAAATACGTGTTAGCGGGGCGCTTTGTTTGGCATAAGTGCGAGTTTCGCCGGTTGCCATAAATAATACGGTCAGGGTACGTTCTTCTACAGTGAGAATGGTGCCCAGACCCATTTGTAGTTCGGCATCGCTGATGCAGCGTTGCCCTGGAATAAATTCAGTCATTATGGTGATTTTTTATTGTTAATACGATGGTTATTATTTTATGTCAGATTGGAGGTTGATCGTATAGTTTTTTACCGGTTTATTCTTGATATTTATTGCTATTGATTAAAATGCTCTTTAGTTAATTTAAAGACCACTGGGCTTAATAATATCAATGCAATCAAGTTAGGCAGTGCCATTAGTGCGTTTAAGGTATCGGCAACCAGCCAGATAAACTCCAGGTTTGCGGTGGCACCCACAGGTACTGCTAAAATCCATAACACTCGAAACGATTTTATGGCTCGTTCACCTAGCAAATACGCAACGCATTTTTCGCTATAAAAACTCCAGCCAAGGATAGTGGTAAATGCAAAAACACTCAGGCCAATGGTGACTATGTAACTGCCAATGCCGGGCAGGGCTGATTCAAATGCAGCGGAAGATAGACTTGCTCCGGTTTCTCCTGATGTCCAGACACCGCTGGAAATAATAACCAGTCCGGTAATTGAGCAGATAATGATGGTATCAATAAAGGTTCCCAGCATGGCAATGCTTCCCTGTTGCACTGGATTATTCGTGGCAGCGGCAGCGTGTGCTATTGGCGCACTTCCTAAGCCGGCTTCATTGGAAAAAATACCACGCGCCACACCAAAGCGAATGGCTGCCCATACCGCTGCACCGGCAAAACCACCAGTGGCAGCGATGGGAGTAAATGCATGGGTAAAAATGAGCGAGAATGAGTGTGGCAAGGTCTCTATATTGATAATTAAAATAAACAAGCCAGCAACAACGTAAGCGACTGCCATAAATGGCACCAGCTTGCCCGCCACATTAGCAATCCTTTTAATGCCGCCGATTAATACCATTGCGGCTAATATCGCTATGATGATGCCGGTAACCATGTGCGGCACTTCAAATGTGTCATGAATAACATCGGCAACAGAATTTGCCTGAATAGTATTGCCAATACCGAAACCGGCAATAGCACCAAACAAAGCAAAGCAAGTACCTAACCAGGCCCAACGTGACTTTAATCCGTTTTTAATATAATACATGGGGCCACCGATATGGCGACCTGTGCTATCGACTTCACGGTACTTTACCGCCAGTACCGCTTCGGCATATTTGGTTGCCATGCCGACCAGTGCAGTACACCACATCCAGAATAAAGCACCCGGTCCACCAAGAAATATAGCGGTGGCAACACCGGCAATATTACCGGTACCGATGGTGGCAGAGAGTGAAGTCATCAAGGCATTGAATGGTGCAATATCACCTTCACCCTGTTTTTTTTTGCCTTGCCAGAGCAAAACGAAGCTGTAGCTGATTCGCTTTAGTGGCATAAACGACAAACCAATCATTAAATACAGCCCTGTCCCTAATATTAGTAACAGCATTAATGGTCCCCAAACGATGCCGTTGATGGTGGAGATCAGCTCATTTAAAGATTGCATATGATTTTATTATTATTAATTGAAGTATGGTGAATGGTAATAGTTTACAGATTATTTTTTATCTGTACGAATTCAGGTAAGCTGTTATGTCTATGGATGGACAGCCATGTTTGCATTATGGCGCAAGGAGCCATGGAAGGAGGTGTGATTATCTGCTCTGGTTTTTCCGTGCAGTGAAACAATAATATTAAAGGTTTTAGAATTCATTAGAAGTATTATTTGGCTGGATAGCGTCCTTACTGGTTACGCTTATTCTG
>CAZALW010000211.1:0-6111 GCA_964485705.1 uncultured Thiotrichaceae bacterium | reverse complement strand
TTAGAATTTTTATAATCTGCTAATAACGGATACAGGCATGCAGTTGCATCAAATATACCGACATTTAAACTATATAGCCGTTCCTCGGTCTGTATAAGGACTTGCCAGCTTACTTATCACAGGAAAAAACATGCCAAAATTTCTACGCAAATTGATCGGTCTGGTGCTGTTATTCGCCACCGTCGGTGTTGCCTGCATGCAAGCATTAATGGTTCTATAATCATGCCAAAACAACCTCAACAATCCTGGTCACAAACGCTCGATTCGATGCTTCAGAATGGTACAAAACTTGCCGCCCACTGGTTGCCAAAAGGAGCCGCTGCACTGCAAAAACAAGCTCGGCAGACAAGCGTAAACGTACAAAACTACCGTCAGCGTCGACAGCAACAAGCAGCACTAAAACCCCGCAAGGCTCGCTTGTTGTGGCTACTACCCCTGCCATTGATTCCTGCCACAGTGATCGCTCTGGGCAGCGGGCAATTAACCGCTTTTCTCATCAACGCCACCGCCTATGCGCTTTTTGTGGGTGGAGCCATACTGGCTCGCCACGGTTTTTTACAGGAAGTTGAACAACAAAAACCTCAATTCAAAACAAACAGGCAAATACCTTTCAAAACTTTAGGCGTTATAACCATCGCTTTTGCCACAACGCTAACTGCCTGGGCTGGTGCGGGTTACGCACTGCCCATTGCCTTAGCCTTTGGTGCCGGTGCATTTGTTGCTTTTGTTCTGCTTTACGGTCTCGATCCACGCCAGCAACAGGTCATCATAAAAAGCCATAATGGAAACACTCAACGAGTTACCGAGGCATTACAATTGGCTGAACAGAAAATTTTTACCATTGAACAGGCAAGCAACAGCATTAACCAGTCGGAGATGAGCCAGCGCCTGACTCGCATCATTTCACTGGCACGAGATATTCTTGCGGAAATTGCACGTGACCCGAACGACCTGCGCCGGGCAAGAAAATTTCTCAACACCTATCTTGATGGTGCGCAACGTGTCGTTACCGGCTACGCACAGGCTCATAGCGATGGACGCAGCCATCCACTGGAAGCCAATTTTCGGCGCGTTCTGGTTTCCATTGAAGAGGTTTTCGGGAAACAGTACCAACGTCTGCTGGAAAACGACCGGCGTGATCTCGATGTGCAAATGGAAGTGCTGGAAACGCAACTCAAGCATGAAGGGCTGAATTAACTAACAGGCAAAAATTAATACCAAAGGAACAGCAAACATGATTAACGACACTGAACTTAAAAGCATTGAAACCGATCTGTTGCAGGGCAAAGAACCGGCGCATTACCCACAGGTCAACTCAATAGAACAGGCAGCGATGGACAGTCTGATTCAGGAAATCAATCTCGATGACAGCCACTCATTACTGTATTTCGGTGCATCTGCTCAACAACAGCTGGCCACTATTTCTGATGACATGCTCGAAGGCGTACGCAATAAAGACACCGGGCCTGCCGGAGAAGCACTCAATCGCATGGTTGGTGCAGTGCGCGGCTTTGATCTGGGCACATTAGACCCCAATCGTAAACAGGGTTTCTTTGCCCGTATGTTAGGCAAGGCCAAACCCGTGGCTCAATTCCTGCAACGTTATGAGGAGGTACGTGACCAGATCGATGCCATTGGTGACGACCTGGAACGCCACAAAACCCAACTACTCACCGATATCACCTCGCTGGATCGCCTTTACAACGCTAATCTGGAATATTTTCACCAACTGGAGCGTTACATCGCAGCAGGAGAAGAAAAGGTCAGGCAACTCGATGAAGAAACCATTCCAGCCATGGAAACCGAAGCTGAAAACAGCGAACAGGTCATCAAAGCACAGCAGCTTCGTGATTTTCGTAGCAGCCGTGATGCTCTGGAGCGGCGTGTGCATGACCTCAAACTTACCCGTCAGGTCGCCATGCAGAGTCTACCCAGCATCCGTCTGGTACAGGAAAATGACAAGGGGCTGATTAACAAAATTGTTTCAACCACCGCCAACACCCTCCCCCTATGGCGGACACAGCTTGCTCAGGCGGTCACTATCCAGCGTTCTCGTGAAGCAGCGGGTAGCATCAAAGCAGCCAGCGATCTCACTAACGAATTATTAAAGGCAAATGCAAACAACCTGAAACAGGGCAATGCCGAAGCAAGGCGTGAGATCGAACGCGGCGTATTCGATATCGAAGCCGTCAAACAGGCCAATGCCGCGCTAATTGAAACCATTGAAGAAAGCCTGAAAATCGCCGACGAAGGCCGTGCAAAACGTGCCGACGCTGCGGCTCAACTTGAAACCATGGAATCAGAGCTGCGTAAAACCCTGATTAGCGCGAGTGCAAAACAATAGGCTATGTCACCGTTAAGTGTTGAGTTTTTGTAAATATTTAGCCTATCACCATGGTTAGGATGTAGGTCATTTTTTAAGCTAATCTTAATAGCTACGAAAATTCAACACTTAACGGTGACATAGCCAAACAATAAGTATATTTGTCCGGGGTTAAGAATAATACCGATAAATCAGCATCCAATAAAATTATTCTGAACTAAATGCAAAGGCATGATTATTAATGAGCTTAAAATTTCAGAGGTGGCTATCGAGCACAACCCCTAAAACTTTATTGATGCACATTAGCTTTTGGGATCTCACTACCCTGAAAACGCTTATTTAAAACCCAGGAATTTAGCGGTGTTGTACTATCTCCAGAAGTGAAAAATTTCAAGGTGTTATAAAATAAATACAACTTACCTGCATCTGGCTCAACGGTGGCAACTTGAAATTCATCCCACTTATAGTGATAAGTTGTACTGGTTCCTTTTAATGTGATTTTGCCCGACAAACTCACATCCACGTCATTAAATTCGGCCTGGCTAGTCGTTTTCGAACGATGCACCTTATCTGAATTTATGACCATGTGTTGTATCTGCCCAACGCCATATTTTTTATTTGCCAGTGTCTTTTTTGCTGCCGCTAGCAATTTACTATCCGTCGTAACAGCTTTCGGCATTCTCACCAATTCTAAGGTTAAGGCATGATTTTCTTCGTATAACACCATCGAGCGTTTTATTTTATCCGCCAGAATCTGTTTTTTTCTTAAAGACACATCATTTTTTAAAATAGTGGCAAAACTCATCGCCTCTGTCACTAAATCTAAATCTTTTTGCAACGAATCTCGCACACGCTTAGCACTGCCCTTACCTAAAAAGCTATTAGTTTGCGTCAATGCATCTGTAGGATTCAAAATATCAACAGTACTCAAGTTGCTATAAATCATCTTGATATTGGTTTCCAAATTTGAATCTAAGGTTTTTATATGGCTGGATACTTTGCTTGCGATGTCTTTTAATCCTCTTTGCATCCTGTTCACATCATTAAAATCATAATCCGCGCCCGACTGCACCGTAAATCGGTTATTAGGTAAATACGCATCTTTTTTTATTGGTTCCAATTCTTTATAAGCAATAACCGCATGCTTTCTTAAGCTCGCCAATTGTGTCAACCATATTTTTATTTCTCCTTGTTTAAGCGGTAAGACAGGTATGGTCGGAATTTTCATTGCATGCATTTTACTATCAATGTCTTTTAGCTGTAATTGCACATCACCCAAACCAGATATTGTTTTTGCCGCTTGTTGTTGCCCAAAAACAAGCATATTCTCCATTTCTTTCAATTTATTGTTGGCTGAAATTACATCTGCATCTGAGCTAAACTGGTTATATTTCATCAATGATTGTTTATGTCGGTCATACGATTTTTTATACCTGTCCACATAATCAGCACTTTGAAAAGGTTTAACCCCACCCGCATCCATGCTGGCTATAACACTTTCGATATCCCTTTTTATCTTTTTTATACGCACACGTTGTTGAGAAATCATAGCTGATTTTGCAGAAGAGCGGTTAACCGCCTTTGCGCTTTCATCTACGGGGCTGGAGTTATCTATTGCAACAGCACTATTTTGTTTGAGAAAACCATTCAACTTACTAATCAATTGCTTATGGCGCTGATCTGCCATCTTCCAGCCTGGATCCGTTTTATCACTTAATTGATCTAAACGTTGGCGCGTCAACGTCAGTAACTTTAACGCTCTATTGACATTAGTTTTTCTAGCCGTAGTTTTACCTGCAAATTGCTTTTCATATTTTGTAATGTCATACAGAATGTTTTTAATTTCATGAGCATCATTCGCAAAAGCGGAATTTGTTGCTACACACAATAAAATGACTAATAAAAAATAGAGTTGTCTTAATTTCATCCTTTTTCCTTATTACTTTTGATTATTTAACTATTAATTGTATTATGCAGTATAAAAGCAAGACTACTAAATTCCTGGCACATAGTCTCATTAATTAAACTAAAACCAGTGTAGTTCCTGATAGCTGCTCACCACTCCCCAAACAGCTTATCAACAGCCTCGGCAGCCGCATCAGTATAAGGAATTAACACCTGATCGGCACCAGCCTGTTTCAATTGTTCAGCATCGGCAGCAGAATTCGCTGTTACTGCAACACGTCTTTTATAGTTGAAATCCTGCAAGCCATGAAGTAGCGCAAGATTAATGTCTTTGTCTCGCACACTACTTATGACCCACTGCACCTGCGCTAATGGCAGGGTAGCAAGAAACTCCGGATCTTCAGCATCACCGTAATGCACCGCATAACCGCGCCCTTCCTGCTTGTGTACCAACTCAGGATCAAAATCCACAGCAAGTACACGGTGACCGCGTCGCTGTAACTCACCTGCAACGGCAGAGCCAAACCGCCCCAGGCCAAGCAGGATGACATCAACGCCGTTTTCTTTTGCCGTCAGTTCCCCGGCTTCTTCACGGTACGCCCGCTTACGTTCGAATATATTCAACCAGGGGGCAAATCGCTCATAGAGTGGGTGGGAATAGAGAATCATATAGGTGGAAGCACTAATAGTAATTAATCCCACCAGGGTAATGAGACCCATGGTGTCGGCATTAATATGACCCAGACTCAAGCCCAAAGCACCCATAATCAGCGAGAATTCACTGATCTGCGCCACCGTCAGACCAGCGAGAAACCCGGTACGTTTGCGGTAACCCATAAAACCCAGAATGCTCATCACAATCAACGGATTACCAATAAGGACAAATAACGAAAGAATGATGGCCGGCACGACTTGTGCACCGAGTGTTGCCATTTCCAGCCCAGCACCCAGATCAATGAAAAAGAACAGCAGCAGAAAATCCCGCAAACTCACCAGCCGTGCGCCAATGATCTCGCGATAAGGTGTAGAGGCCAGCGATACACCGGCAAGAAAAGCACCCACTTCTTTACTGAAACCCAGATGTGTACCCAGGGCACCAAGCGCAACAGCCCATGCAATAGCAAACAGCACCAGCAACTCCGGTGACTGAGCCAGTTGATTCAATAGCGGTGTCAACACATAACGCATCAACAATCCGATAGCAGCGATGAACAGCGCACCTTTGATCAGCACTTCAACTGCTTCTCTGCCCAGGCTGGCAGCATCGCCGGCCTCGCCCAGCGCAGTCAGACCGATCATCACCAGCACCACCACAATATCCTGAATAATGAGGAATCCGATAGCAATGCGTCCGTGCAAGGCATCCACTTCGCGTTTATCAGACAGCAACTTGACGATGATAATAGTACTGGAGAAAGTCAATGCAACTGCCACGTAGAGCGCGGTCACCGGAGTCATACCCAATGCAATGGCAATAAAATAACCGACGACAGAGGTGAAAATGACCTGCCCCAGACCCGTCGCCAATGCCACCGGCCCCATGCTGCGAATAATATGCAGGTCCAACTTCAGCCCCACTACAAATAATAGCAGCGCAATACCCAGCTGAGCCAGTAGATCAACCTGGTCGTTTGCTGATACCCAGCCGAGCACTGATGGCCCTACCAGAATGCCAACAACAATGAAGGCGACAATCAACGGTTGTCGTAACCGCACAGCAATAGCGCCAATAATAGCCGCCATTAATAGCAGCACCGCTATTTCGGTAAAAACATCATTAAATACAGGGTTCATGTTTTAATGGTTAATGGTTAATTGGTTGCTCCTTGTTTTAATTAATAATTAATAATTAATAATTAATAATTATCACGAGTGCGTTCAAC
>CAZALW010000210.1:0-6116 GCA_964485705.1 uncultured Thiotrichaceae bacterium | reverse complement strand
CAGCCTTATGCACCCGATATTACAGTTTTTCGCAAAACAGCGAGGCAAGTTAAAACACCACGCAAACCACAGTGCACAACATAACCTGAAGCATTCTATGCAAAACACCGGCTTGCTGTTAATGCTGGTTTTTACTTTGCACATTGGTTTTATGATGTATTATGAGCGGCTAGGTTTAGGCGATGCTATCTGGCTAACCTTTACCACTGCCACCACCGTGGGTTATGGTGACATTTCCGCCAGCACCACGCAGGGGCGCATTGCCACCATTTTGCTTATTTACCTGGTGGGTATTTTTATATTAGCCAAAGTCGTGGGTGATTATTTCGACTATCGCTATTCGGTTCGTGAAAAAAAAATTAAAGGTCACTGGAGTTGGGGCATGAAACAGCATATCGTTATATTAAATAGCCCTTCGTATTCTGGTGAACGCTATTTACAACGGCTGATCAAACAGTTTAGAACGTCAGACCATTATAAAGACTGTGCCATCTATCTGCTAACCCGGCAGTTTCCTCAGGGTCTACCTGATTTTATTACCCAGCTCGATAATGTTGTGCATTACAGCGGCAACCCCAGTAACACACAGGATCTGGCTGCCGTTTGTGTGGCACAAGCACGTGCTGTTATTGTGCTGTCTAAAGACGAAAATGACGAAAATTCTGATGGTCGAAGCTTTGATATTTTACATCGCTTAAAAGATTTAAAAGTGACCGCCACTATTCTGGCAGAGTGTGTTGAGGACAGCAACCGCAAGCGGCTGGAAGATGCAGGCGCTAATATTGTGATTCGACCGATTCGCGCCTATCCTGAAATGATTGTACGTGCTTTTGATGCGCCAGGCTCTGAGCGCATTATCGAAAACATGTTTAATAGCGAAAACGATGAATATCGACGTTACGATGTAAGCATAAGTGACATGGCGTGGTGTGAGGTAGTCACGCGCTTAATCAACCATGATGTGGGCATTGCAGTGGCTTATATTGATCGCCATAGTCACGAAGTAGTATATAATCCAGCTGCACACACCAGGCCGGATATACAGGCATTAATCACCATCAGTAAAGACAGTAATATGCACAGCAATGACGATGTTCGGGCATTGGTTTCATAGGAACAAACAATGCAAACAAGCAAGTTGAAAAGCGTGCTAAATTTAACGGGGGTGTTACTGTTCACTCTTTTGCTATCGGGTTGTGGCAACCGCTTTGAAGAGCAACTGACCACCGCACATAACACTGTGCAAGAAAACCTGCTTAGTTTAAAAACGCAACTGGATGCCGGGCGACTTGGCAATACGCTATTAATTGAACGCTATGCCTCGACTTTAGCCAGGCAGAACCCCGAAAACGCAAACATTGCAGATTTGTTGGCAAAGGAAGCAGGTTCACAGGGTGCGACAATTAATACGCTGGAAAAACGACTAGCGGCGGTGGATCTCAGACCGGCGAATAGACCGGGTGCGGTTAACAGCATGCAAGAGTTGCAACTGATTAATACCGCGACAAATAGCAAAGAATTTAATAATGGTCTGGTTGATGTCGTCAATACCCTTGCCGCATTGTCCGATGGTCAACTTGCGCCCATTGTGGTGCCAGGCGTAGCGGGTACGCAGCAGGACAGTAGCCTGACTGACAATGCGCTGATCGGTAACCCGGCTTTTGGCAACTGGCAACAGGGCAGCGGCGGCCAATCCTTTTGGGCATGGTATGGCATGTATGCCATGTTTAACAATGTCATGGGCATGAATCGCCCGTCTTATGGTTCGTGGTCATCGCGAGCTGATCGCAGTTATTATGGCAATGTGGGGCGCAATCGCTGGGGCTCTAACGCCGATGTCAGCCGCAAGCACGATTTAAGTGCGCGCCAGCCGAGTCGTTATAATAGACCCACAACAGCATCAAAAACACGTTATGCAAAGGTCGCCAGTCGCTCCTCAAGGTTCGGCGGTGCCACAACAGCCGAGCGCAAAAGTGCGTTTGGTGGCAGTAGTCGTCGTTCATCATTTGCCAGATCGGGTGGCTTTCGCGGTAAATAAGGGGGCTAACTACTCACACCACCTTGCTTTTGCCCGCTGCCGGTACTTGCCGTGCTCATGTATACGCCGCCGCATACACTCCGCGCGGTCAAGTACCGGCAGCGAACATAATCAAGGTGGTGTGAGCAGTTACCGAGTAAGCAGTTACAACAAGTGGATACAATCAGGGGATGCAAAATGCTAGATTTTATTAATATTTATATGGGCATAGGGCTTTATTACCTGGTCAGTTTTATTATTGCCCTGATTTTACTCAGTGCCATGCGACAACTGGCCGGTATGGTGGCAAGTGTTTCTGCCAGCCATGAGCTGTCACACAATACCGGTATATCGCTGGCGGGTGCCATGGTGGCGGTGAGCATTATGCTAATGGGCGTGGTTTCAGGCGAAGCCAGTGCCAGCCTGGTTCAGGAAGCCCTGTTAGTCACCCTGTTTGGTGTCATTGGTATCGTATTAATGTGGCTGACCCGCATCGCTTTTGACCGTATCTCGTTCCCTAATTTATCCTTACACGATGAAATTATTAAAGGCAATATGTCCGCCAGCATTATTGATGCCTGCAATATGATCGCGACTGCCATCATTATTAAAAGCGCCATGACCTGGGTGTGGGTGAGTGAAGGGCTGATGTTTGCCATCATCGCGGTTATTGTCAGCTTTGTTGCCTCACAGGCGATAATGGCACTGGCAACACTGTATCGGGTTAAAATTTTTGAAAAACGCCATGCAGGCAACCAGAAAAACCGACAATTGCACACTGCTATTGAAGAAAACAATGTGGCACTGGCATTGCGCTTTAGTGCCTATCGTATTGGTGTCGCGCTGGCAGTGAGTGCAGCATTTGCCGTGGTTGCCTATGACACCGAGCATTTTGTTACAGTGTTTTTAATCTGGTTCGCGGTGGCACTGGTTTTCTTTGTGCTGTTGACGTTGATTGCCACCATCATTCGCTATGCAGTATTGTATGGTATCAATGTCGCCGATGAAGTTGGCAATAAAGGCAATGTTGCCATTGGGGTTATCGAAGGCAGTATCTACATTGTGGTGGGCTTGCTGCTGGTCGGTTTGATTGGTGCCTGAGGGTAAAAAATTACCGCGAACGCATTCTGCACGACTATTGACGGCACGACAACGACTGCTGGTTTTTATTGTTCTGGCATTTATCGTTGATTATATCCCCTTCATCAACCTGCCTTTTTTGTGGAGTCAAACCTTCTTCCATGAAATAAGCCACGGTCTGACTGCCTTATTGACGGGCGGTCGCATTCACAATATACAACTTAATTTCAACGGTTCCGGCACCTGCACCACCAGCGGTGGTTGGCTTTTTTTAATTACCTTTACCGGTTACGCAGGTAGTGCCATATGGGGCATGCTGATTTACCGTGCTGCCGATACGCTGTCCGGCAGCAGCGCAAAAATCATGGCATGGCTCATGCTCACCATGCTTGTCATTACCCTGGTATTATGGGCACGTGACATCTCCACGGTCATTATTCTGCTTATTTTATTGCTGATGTATGCCACACTATTACGCAAAACATTATGGTTCAACTTAAAGTATTTGCTTCAACTGGTGGGTATTTTTGTTTTGTTAGAAGCCATTCGCAGCCCATTGTATTTGCTGGATGGACGTGATTTGGGTGATGGCGCAAGTCTGGCCGAGCAAACCTGGTTACCAGAAATTTTCTGGGTGGTTATCTGGTTTGTTATTGCCCTGGCCTGTTTGTCTCAGTTGTGGGAACGCCGTAGGCGTAATGAAAAGTGAAAAATGAAAAATGTTCTCGCGCCTACTGCGTGAATGTTTATAGCAGTTATTGCTAGCTTATCGTTTAGATTCATTTCATTATTGGAAAATACGATAGTTTTGAATAAGCCAAAACCTTATTTATCGATATTGACACAATGCCGCAAAAACAAAGAACCATTTTTCACTTTTCATTTTTCACTTTTCATTACGCCTACGGCGTTCCCGCGCCGCCTCCGCCAACTCCCGCAAGCACACCTCCGTTGTCTCCCAGGAAATACAGGCATCAGTCACGCTTTGCCCATAAGTCAGTGATTGACCATCAACCACATCCTGACGACCTTCAACCAGATGACTTTCCAGCATCACACCCATAATACGATTTTCACCGTTAGCCACCTGTGAAGCAACATTGCTACAGACCTCTAGCTGACGATGGTAATCCTTCATGCTATTTGCATGCGAACAATCCACCATCACTAGCGATTTTAAGCCGTTTTCTGCTAACTGTTCAGCGGCATGCTGGATACTTTTTGCATCATAATTTGGTTGTTTTCCGCCACGTAAAATGATGTGGCAGTCATGATTACCTTTGGTTGAAAAAATAGCTGAGTGACCTTGTTTGGTTAACGACATAAATACGTGTGGGCTGGATGCAGCATTCACCGCATCAATAGCAATTTTAAAACCGCCATCGGTACTGTTTTTGAATCCAATTGGGCAGGATAATCCCGATGCCAGCTCACGATGCCCCTGACTCTCTGTAGTGCGTGCGCCAATGGCTCCCCAACTTATCAGATCAGCGATATATTGAGGACTAATCAAATCGAGATATTCTGTGCCAGTGGGCACACCTGCAATCGCTAAATCACGCAATAATTTTCGCGCAAGTCGCAGGCCTTTATTAATTTTAAAACTTTCATCCAGATCAGGGTCATTAATTAAACCTTTCCAGCCAACCGTGGTTCGTGGTTTTTCAAAATAAACCCGCATGATGATACATAAATCATCTGTCAGCTCATCAATTAAAGCTTTTAATTTTGTAGCATATTCCCTGGCTGCATCAGGGTCATGAACAGAACATGGACCGACAACTACAACCAGACGGTCATCCTCACCATGTAATATATTATGTATGGCTTGTCGCGCATGATAAACTGTTTGTGATGCCTGTTCATCAGTAGGATATTCCTCGTGCAGCTTTATCGGCGGCAATACTTCCTGGAGCCCTGTAATACGTACATCATCGGTTTTAAAAATCATTGTTTTGCTCGTAATCTGAAGTATTTTGTAAGTATCGATGTAACTACTCAGATGATTTAATTTTTTCGCCTTTCATCAAAAAAGACCTTTGTATTTAATTTTTGTGGTAAAAATATTCTGGTTTTCATGTGCTGAGTAGTTACATCTCAATTATATAGGAATAGCGTACTTAGCACGATGTCGATTTATAGAAACTAGCGTTGCAACCGCAGCAATAATGCTGGTAACTCATGCAAACTGTTAATCTCCGCGTCAGGCTTGCAGTCCTCCAGTGTCCAGGTTTTATTTTGTCGATTAAGCCAGATGGCGAACACACCTGCTGATTTTGCACCGGAAACATCCTGCAAAGGATGATCACCAACATGCGCCATATGTCGCGCCTCAATATTGGACAGTTTTTGCACCTGCCAATAGATATCCGGTTCAGATTTCAACTTACCGACAGTGGCTGAATTTAATGTAAAATCAAACCAGTGATTTACGCCTGTTGCTACTGTATTTGCATTACCATTGGTTAAACTGACCAGGCTAAACTCTTTATCCAGTTCATCCAGTACCGGTTTTACATCATCAAATAAATTAACCTGTTGCCGTGCTTCATAAAAAATTTTAAATGCCGGTTTTATCCAGTCACTGCCCAGCTCAAATTCGTCTGCTAATATTTCAAATGATTTAATTCGCAATAGCGTTAAATCATGCGCCAACTCTGTACGTTCTCTTAAAAGCAAACGCCTTTGTTCACGCAGCTGGTCTATATCATACTGTTGCGTAATAGCGGGAACATGCTCAGACAACCATTGGTATAAGTGTTTTTCTGCGCGATGCACTGTCGGAAAACATGGCCATAAAGTATCGTCAAGGTCAAAACTTACTACTTTAATTATTTTTGGCATGGCAAACTCAACCACTATGGACTGAAAGTCCATGGGTTGCTCTATAAAACGACTGAAAGTCGTTTTGCCTTAACTGGGCACTGAAAACATCATAAGCCAGATAAATATCACCATGAAGCGCATGAAGGCATAAGATCTTAATGTTCTTCATGCGCTTCATGGTGAATTGAAAAGA
>CAZALW010000209.1:0-6129 GCA_964485705.1 uncultured Thiotrichaceae bacterium | reverse complement strand
TTTATCCGACGGACAGTATCGGATAAAGAATGTCTGCTAACGACACTTAGCAGACATTAAAAACTAAACCCCCTCAATCCCCCTTTGAAAAAAGGGGGAGGTAAAAAGGCTTTAGTCCCTCCCTTTTTGAAAGGGAGGTTAGGAGGGTTTGTTTTTTCTGTGTGTCCGCTTATGACCGTAAGCAGTCATTTTCTCTATGAGAATATCTGACATGTCTTGTCAGATCAACGAATACGTAATCGATCATCATCCTGCTCCACTGATATCTCATCCAGCCCCTCCATTAAATCAGTTTTATTTGATTCTTTACCTTCCAGCTTGATCCTCAGGCGCAAATCATTAACCGAATCTGCATTCCTTAATGCGTCTTCATATGTGATTTGATTATTTTCATACAAATCAAACAGTGCCTGGTCAAAGGTCTGCATGCCCAGTTCATTAGATTTTGCAATTAACTCTTTTATATCATGAACATGACCTCTGAAAATTAAATCAGACATCAGTGGTGAATTAAGCATTATTTCAACTGCCGCTACTCGACCATCACCTGAGAGAGTTGGAATCAAACGCTGCGAGATCAAACCCTTCAAGTTCAGCGATAAATCCATCAACAACTGTTGCCGGCGATCTTCCGGAAAGAAGTTAATAATACGATCCAGCGCCTGATTTGTGCTATTAGCATGCAGTGTTGATAAACACAGGTGGCCAGTCTCAGCAAAAGCGATAGCATGCTCCATGGTTTCACGATCACGAATTTCACCGATCAAAATAACATCCGGTGCCTGTCGCAAGGTATTTTTCAGTGCGACTTCATAAGATTCTGTATCAACACCAACTTCACGCTGCATAACGATGCAGTTTCTATGATTATGGACAAACTCAATGGGATCTTCGATGGTAATAATATGACCATGGCTATGCTCATTACGATAACCAACCATTGCCGCCAGTGATGTTGACTTACCCGAGCCGGTTGCCCCTACAAAAATGACCAGGCCACGCTTGGTCATGGTTATATCTTTTAGTATGGGCGGCAGGTTCAGGTCTTCAAACAAAGGGATTTCAGAACGAATAACACGCAACACCATGCCCACCGAACCACGCTGAGTAAAAGCATTAACCCGAAAACGTGAAAACCCGGGCAGGCTAATAGCAAAGTTACATTCCTGCATTTGCTCGAATTCTGCACGCTGTTTGTCATTCATCACTGCACTAACCAGCATTTGTGTATGCTGCGTGCTTAATTTCTGGCTTGATAAAGGCATCATTATGCCATCTACTTTTATTGAGGGTACTGCGCCAGCTGTAATAAATAAATCCGACCCCTCTTTCTTCACCATCGTGCGAAGCAGATCATGCATGTATTTTATTGCTTTTTCGCGATCCACTAGATCACTCCTGTTTGTTATTTCTAAATAAAATCGTAACTACTCAGCGCACACAAAGATTATCACCACGAAGCGCACGAAGTACACGAAGGAAAGTTAGTGCCGTTATTAATCGCAAAAAAAATCCCCATCATGAATGTCATAACTCAAAAACGCATACTTCGTGCTCTTCGTGTGCTTCGTGGTAAAAAATCTTTTGGTTTTTGTGTACGCTGAGTAATTAAAAAAGATCTTTGTTCGCGGCTTTTTTTCGTGCTTCTTCCTTAGTGATTAAACCACGCGTTAATAATTCCTGTAAATTCTGATCCAGCGTCTGCATACCTATTGACTGACCGGTTTGAATAGCTGAAAACATTTGTGCAATTTTATTTTCTCGAATCAAGTTTTTTATGGCCGAAGTACCAATCATAATCTCATGTGCTGCAATACGACCACCACCAATTTTTTTAAGCAGGGTTTGTGCAATAACCGAGCGCAGCGATTCTGACAACATGGCGCGAACCATTTCTTTTTCCGCTGCCGGAAACACATCAACAATACGGTCAACGGTTTTTGCTGCCGAACTGGTATGCAAGGTACCAAATACCAGATGCCCGGTTTCTGCCGCTGACAGTGCCAGACGAATGGTTTCCAGGTCACGCATCTCACCCACCAGAATCACATCCGGATCTTCACGCAAAGCAGATCGCAGTGCTTCACTAAAACCTAAAGTATCACGATGCACCTCACGCTGATTAATCAGGCATTTTTTACTTTCATGAACAAATTCAATCGGGTCTTCAATGGTAAGAATATGACCATAATGGTTTTCGTTGACATAATTCACCATCGCCGCCAGGGTGGTTGACTTGCCTGAGCCGGTAGGCCCTGTCACCAGGACAATACCACGTGGCGTGTCTGCAATTTCCTCGAAAATTTTCGGTGCGCCTAATTCTTCCAGGGTAAGTATTTTTGAGGGGATGGTGCGAAACACCGCACCCGCGCCCCGGTTATGGTTAAACGCATTCACCCTGAAACGTGCCAATCCGGGAATCTCAAACGAAAAGTCAGTTTCCAGATATTCCTCAAACGTCTTACGCTGCTTGTCGTTCATGATGTCATACACCATGCCATGTACCGACTCATGATCCATTGGGTCAACATTAATGCGGCGCACATCACCGTCAACACGAATCATCGGTGGCAACCCCGCCGACAAATGTAAATCCGATGCACCATTTTTCACACTAAAGGCAAGCAATTGAGCGATATCCATCAAAACCCTCTGATTTAATAAAATAAACCTCCTATTTATAGCTAAAAAACCCGCTAACTTCCTATATTCGGCAACTATTTCATCAATATTTTTTTACCCTATTTATGAATATGTTAAAGTCGCGATATGAATGACACTGAAACTAACATGCCTGATATTGGATTTATTGGTGGCGGAAATATGGCTGGCAGTCTTATTGGCGGACTGATTAATGCAGGTTATCCTGCTGCCAGCATTATGGTTTCAGAACCTGATAATAGCCGTTTACAAACATTAAAAAACAACTACAAGGTCAAGGTAAGCACCGATAACATTGCAACGCTTAACTGTAAAATTATTATTCTGGCAGTCAAACCACAATCACTAAGAATAGTCTGCCAACAACTGGCTCAAAACATGACAGGGCGCAGCAATAGGAATAATATCTTGTTTATCTCCATTGCTGCCGGTGTTAAAAGCACGGATATCAATCGCTGGCTCAATAAAGACCAGGCCATTGTTCGTTGTATGCCTAACACACCCGCTTTATTCCAGTGTGGCGCTACCGGCTTGTTTGCCAATAAATTTGTCACTGATAACCAGAAACAACAGGCGACAAAAATTATGCAGGCGGTAGGCATAACCATCTGGGTTGATAATGAGGCGCAACTCAACGCTGTTACCGCAGTATCTGGCAGCGGCCCTGCCTATTTCTTTTTAATGATGGAGGCCATGCAACAAGCTGGTGAAAAACTGGGTTTAACAGCAGAGGTTGCGCAGCAGTTGGTACTGCAGACAGCGCTGGGGGCAGCGATCATGGCATCTGAAAGTGATGATTCACCTGCCGAGCTGCGACAAAGAGTGACATCTAAAGGCGGCACAACTGAACAGGCTATTCTAAGTTTTCAATCGGCAGGTTATCAGCAGATTGTATTTGATGCACTAAATGCTGCTAATAATCGTTCTATATCGCTAGCAGATGAGCTTGGTTCGGATTAAATTATAAAAAAACAGCTCCACCACGAAGCACACAAAGATCACGAAGTTTTTAAGCATATTAAACATGATTCACCTGCTACGGTCAGCTTTAAGCTGACCTCTAACAATAATTTTTCTTCGTGAACTTCGTGTTCTTCGTGGTGGAACTGCTTAAAAAAACGCAATGTGTAACTCACTGAGTAGTTACAAATAAAAACATATTAACAGGTCGTAACAATGAGTCAGGAAAACCCTTTTATCTTTTTAATCGATACCCTTTTAAGCATCTATATCGCCATCATGTTGCTGCGTTTTTTACTGCAACAAAGCGGGGCAGATTTTTATAATCCGATATCACAATTTGTCGTCAAAGCCACTCAGCCTTTAGTAAAACCTGCCAGACGCATCATTCCCAGCATAATGAAAGTTGATACCGCAACACTGGCACTGGTTTTAGTTTTAATCATTATCAAACTACTGATTTTATTTAGCATCATCGGGCTTCCAATTAACACCACACAACTATTAATCAGAGGTTTGCATGACCTGATTTCACTTACTTTTGATATTTTTATTATTGCCTTATTTGTACAGGCCATTCTAAGCTGGCTAAACCCGGACCCGTATAATCCGGTCAACAGTCTTCTACGGGGTCTGACTGCGCCCGTGCTTAAACCGATACAAAAAGTTGTGCCACCAATTGGTGGCATTGATTTATCTACCCTGGTGGGAATAATTGGTTTGATGTTTCTTAAACGACTGATATTGTCGTTGTTTTAGTTTTTACACTTGTTGCAAGGCATAAGATATTGTGACCATAGCCACAGTGTAGCGAATTGATCGAATGACTGAGTTCGGTCATTAGCGGACTTTCACGAAAAACAATTTTGTCCACAGATGAACGCAAATGAACGCAAATAAAAACAAAAATATTACATTTATATGTTTTTGCACGATAGTGTCATTCAACAATGAGCAAGCCATGGTCGCAAAGTGTCGGGCTACGCTAGCGTTAACCTGACCTACCTAAAAAAATTAAAAGGTTTTTATTTGCGTTCATTTGCGTTCATCTGTGGACAATAAGCTTTTATCTTTTAATGTCTGCTTAGTGTCGTTAACAGTCATTTCAAATCTGGCACTGTCTGTCAGGCAACATCGGTCTTATACATCTAAATAGTTAGAAATATTTTATTTTACCAATGTATTTAAATCGAATATTGGCAAGAGAATACCTAAAACAATCAGCAACACCATAATCCCCATGGTTAAGATAATCACCGGTTCCAGGATGCCAACGATATAAGCAATCAACGTTACCTGTTCACGCTCTAACTGTACTGATGCGCGTTCCAGCATCTCTTCTAACTTACCGCTGTTTTCACCACTGGCGATAAGTTGTAAGGTCATTGGCGGAAACAGCTTACTGTTATCAAGTGCATTTTTAATACCACTACCTTCACGCACACGATCGGTTGCCTGCAAAATCGCTTCACGCATGGGCAAATTGGCAACCACTTTTGCTGAAATTTTCATGGCTTCAATAACCGTTACGCCACTGCCGGTAAGAATACTGAAAGTCCGGGTAAACATTGCCGCATTCAAACCGCGCACCAGACGCTGAATAATCGGTAAGTGAAATAAAAAGTGATGGTATTTCATGACGAAGGCCGGTCTAGTCATCAATACCTGAAAACCAATCACCGCTGCGACAATAACAAACAACATCAACATGCCGTAATTAACCACAAAATCACTCATCGCAATCAGGCTTAAGGTAAGTCCGGGCAATGTCTGGCCGGTATCTTCAAATACAGAAACCACTTGCGGCACAATGCTTGTCATCATAAAAACCACGATGGCAATAGCAAACAGGGATAGAAAGGCGGGATAAATTAATGCCTGTCTGACTTTCCCCTGAATTTCCTGACGACTTTCTGTGTAATCGGCCAATCTTTCCAGCACGGTATCGAGATGCCCTGATTGCTCACCAGCATCGACGGTGGCGCGATATAATTCGGGAAATACTTTAGGGTAATCAGCCAGACCAACGGCCAGTGAGTGCCCTTCCAGCACACGCGAACGGATAGCAAAAAGCATGCTTTTTATTCGTGGTTTTTCTGTCTGCTTAGCGACAGCTGCCAGGGTTTCATCTAACGGCAAAGCCGCCTGAATCAAGGTCGCCAATTGCCTGGTTAATAATGCCAGCTCAGTGGTGCTGATGCTGCGTTGAAACAAATGCGATGTTACCGAACTTCGGCTTCGTTTACTCTGTGCTTTTTGATGGCTTTCTGCTATCTCCAGCGTCATCAAGCCCTTGTCACGCAACATCTGGCGAACCTGACGGGCGGTATCGCCTTCAACTACGCCTTTTTTCTCTTTGCCTTTTGCATCCAGTGCAATATAGTCGAACGAAGCCATGGCTTCGTTAATGAAAAATGAAAAGTGAAAAGTGAAAAATGGAAAACATAAAAACCACAGCTTTTACTCTTACGTGCAGGTTTTTAATCTTTTCATTTTTCATTTTTCATT
>CAZALW010000208.1:0-6162 GCA_964485705.1 uncultured Thiotrichaceae bacterium | reverse complement strand
TTTTGGCAGCGAGGATTTCACGCTGTAATTCTTCAACTGAATGCGCCAGCAGCGACATGCGGTATTTTGCATCAACATTCTTTTTAAACTGTTTATATGTGCTAAACGAAAGCGCTTTCAGGCAACTGCTAATTGTTGCTGCAGCCGCCAGCGATTCCAGCAGCAAGTCCAGCGCTAGCAGTAAGTCCTGTTCCGATTGAGCAGCAAACGGGAACATAAAGAAGGAAAGATTTTCAAAGAAATCATTCTTTATTGCCTGACTCTTCGTTTGGTTCTGACTTTGATTTTTGCTTTGCTCCTTATTTGCCTCAGATAAAATCAGTTGATAGCAGCTGTCATCCTGCCCCAGACTATTAATCGCCGCATAACGTTTTTTATCTTTATGGTTAATTAGCCAGGGACGTGACTCCGTCGGGAAATAGAAATTGCTCTTGTCCCAGGCCGCTAAATCTTTTGGCTGTTGCCAATCGGGAATTCCCGGAATAAAACGCTGATAAATACATAAAGCCGTTTTTACCAGACTGGCAATACCGGAGGCGGCAAAAGTATGGCCAATATTGGCTTTAACGCTGCCTAGTGCACAGCGTTGGTTTTGATCGCTTTGTTCTTGATAACTTTGTAGCAGGGCAGCAATTTCTGCATCATCTTGATTCGGTATGCCACTGCCATTTAGTTCAATATAGTCAATTTGATGTTTCTTAATACCAGCCTGTAACAAGGCATCGGCACCGGCCTGTTGCAGACTGTCGGCAGAAATATTTCGTTTTCCTGCCAGTGCTTCAATATTAGCGTAAACCCGCTCGCTCTTGCTGATCTGATCATAAGGTTTTAAAACCACGGCACCGGCACCTTCGCCGATAGTCCAGCCTGCGCTGTTTTGCTCAAAACTCAAGCCGGAAGTGCTGTTTTTATCCAGTGGGTTACGCTGGTTTTGCAGGTAGACGTGTTCAAAACCACCCGCCAGATCCACTGCACCAACCACCATGGCATCCACTTCACCCGAGTCCAGAAACAGCTTCGCCACTTCCAGCGCCTTAAACACTGAATTTTCTTCTGACGAGATAGTAAAAGCCGGGCCGGAGAAGTCCCATAGAGAGCAGATTCTACAGGGGATAATATTGCCGATAAAACTGGTAAATTGATTAATTTCAACTGCATTGTGCAGGCTGTCTTTTAACAGATCCGTTAGCTGCTGTTGCTGCACTTCGCTTAATTTTATTTGACTGTTAGACAGGCTTTCCTGCAATTGCCAGGCGACATCAATGCGGCCACGGAACTGGTGGATGCCCAGATCCATCTCCATCGCCACAATAACACCAACATTGCCACCTTTAGATAAACTGGAATCCTGCAGTGCTTCATCCAGCACCTTCATCATCAGCAGCTGTTGCGGTAGTAACGGTGCCTGCACTTCCGGGGGGATTTTGAAATAGAGGTGATCAAAATCAAACTGATCAATATAGTTACCCTGCGGGGCGGCACTATTATTTGTCGCATTTGGCGTATCAAGAGCAAACTTTTTCAATAGTTTGGCATCGTTTTCGATGCCCTGCCAACGATTTTTTGGTAAGGATCTCTGTAGCCGTCTGGATTTGTAGATGGTTTCTTCTAGCTCAGACAGCGACTTGCTCTGGCCAAAATAGGCACCCATACCGATAATAGAGACCGCCTGACTGGCTGTTTTCGCGAGCATCTTTTTTGCTGCTTTTACCTGCTCTTTTTTATTCTCTTTGTTACTAAGCGGCAGATGCTGTTCCATCACCAGGTGTGCATTGGTGCCACCGAAACCAAAGGCACTGATGGCAGCCACTTTTTTGCTTTGCCTGCTCAGCTTTTGATGACCTGGCTGATAACTTTGGCCAGTTTGTTCAGCCTGTGACCATAAACTATTTTTCGTCAGTATTTTATCACCGGCAATCGTATTGCTGTCAGAGCTTAACGGGGTTTGAATATTGATAGTGGCAGGCAGCAGATCATTTTTCATCGACAAAATAATTTTTAGCATGCCTGCCATACCGGCTGAGGTCAGCAAATGACCAAGATTTGATTTGGCAGTGCCCATGGTGAAGTGGACATTTTTATCGGCGAAGAAAGCCTCCATAGATCGGATTTCAGTTTCATCGCCCAGAGGTGTTCCAGTCGCATGACACTCGATATAGTCCACATCTTCTGGATTTATCTCAGTATCGTTGTAGGCTCGTTGATAACAGATCTCCTGACCTGCCTGACTGGGGCTTAAAACAAATTTTCCTTTGCCGTCATTGGACAGACCAATGCCGCTGATCACCGCATGGATGCTATCGCCATCGCGTAAGGCATCTTCATAACGTTTCAAGACAAACATGCCGGCACCCTCGCCGGTATTTAAACCACTGGAGTTTTTGTCCAGAGGTCGACTGATTACATTTTCGGGGAATGCCTTAAAGGTTGAAAAACCCATAGCAACAAACCATGGATCGGCGGCACTAACCGCTCCAGCCAGCATCATGTCTGCTTTATGAGAGTGCAGATAGGAACAGGCGAGTTTCATACTATAGAGTGATGAGGCACAGGCAGCATCCAGTGCCATCGATATATCACCCAGTCCCAGCGCTTGATTGATGGTAGTTGCAGGATGACCGCCAACGCCACCATTGGTTAAAGCTGCCTCAGTTAAAGTGGCATGGAACAGATCCTTCTCTGATCCGACACCCACTGAAGCAGCACCCATTTCAAGACGCTGGTCATTTAGTAGCGCTTTTAATGGAGTGGCCAGTGCCTGATGATAGAGCGGTAAAAATAGCTGGTTTGATTTTTTGGTTGGAAAAGAAAGATTGCCAAGAATCACCCCACAGCGAGCCAGTTTGTCGGCCTGTTCGCTATAACCTGAGTCTTTTAATGCCTCACGGCTAACATGCAGGGCCCACTGAAAGGTATTATCAAGTCCATCCAGTTGTTCAGCTTCCAGGGCATAACCCTTGCTATCAAACTGGAAGTTCTGAATATAACCACCTGTCGTGCAATAGTATTTATCCCTGGTTTCCTTAGTTGAACCATCTTTTGCCGGATTAAAATAATCAGCGGGTTCACGCCCCATCTGCTGCGCATCGGCAGCAACCCGGGAATCTTTATTGGCAAGCAGGTTCTTCCAGTAGGCTTCAGGTGTATCCGCCCCGGGAAACAGGCAGGCGATGCCTATAATTGCAATCTTATCCATACCGCTCTATTTCTTTGTAAACATAGAGTTCAGAGTTGGACTCACAGTAACTTCAGCACCAAAGGCCCTTGAGTAAACAAGCCCATTTTGATCATGAATAACAACGTCAGCGGTCATATTGGTTTCTGAGCTTGAACCCACATCCAGTGAGATATAAAAGTCTTCCTTAGTTGGAATTAACTTATAGTTCACCACCTTCATAAACTTCAATGGCAGGCTGCCCAGGTGACGATGTTTTCTCACCCAGACCAGCATCGCCTGGAACATCAGGTCGGTGGCAAAGGGATTTATCGAGCTAATGGGAAACTGCCCCTGCTCAACATCCTTAATTTTATCCAGATTACAGAGTAAGGTTAATTTCTCCAACGAGGTGTTGATCACCTTCTCGATACCCTGAAATAGAGAACCATGAAATAATGTGCCATTTTTATACAGGGTCTCCCCTGTTGTGCTTTCCGTTTCACTCAAATCTGATTGCGTGTACATAGGCACAGCTGGCAGCTCTTTTGCCACCAATATATCAGCCTTGTAGTGCCAGACCTGTTTGCCACTGCTATTCTTTGATGAAATAGTTACCTGGAAACGGCTGATATTGTTATCGTTGGAAAGCCCTTTTACATCAACCTGATACGATTCTGCCTGAGCTTTATCAAACACGATTCCCTTAAGCACCTGAAAATCATTACATTCAAAAAAGTGGTAACAAGGGCTAAGCCGTTCACAAATGTTGGCCATCCATGAAAGAGCGGTTGCCGAAGGTAATACCGGGCTACCGCCAATCACATGGTCATTTAAAAATGGATTGTCTTCCAGCAGCAACCTGGTGTTGATCTGAAATGTGCGCAATGGTGTGCTGCTGTTGTCCACATCAGAGCGCATGGAGCTGCCAACCAGTAACTGGATGGTCTCGCCTCGTTCCTGATGCAGTTCGTTGGCAAAAATCTCTACACCCTCAGTCATTGGAATGATCTCGACATTGCGCTGCTGGAAGTAAGACTTCAATTCAGCCGTTACCATGCCACCGTCCCAGGGTCCCCAGTTGAAGGAGACCACATGACAATCTGGATAGTAGTGTCTAAATTGATAGGCCGTTTTGTTTAGAATTTCATTGGCAACGGCATAATCAGACTGACCATTATTACCGTAAAAACCGGCGGCAGAAGAGAACAGCAGCAGATACTCCAGCTCCTCTTTTTTGACCAGCGATAACATCGCCTCCAGACCATCAATTTTGGTATTTAATACCGCATTAAAATCGGCTTCAGTTTTTTTCTGAATCGGCTTGTCTGCCAGTACACCTGCACCATGGATCAGGCCGGTGATTTTCCCCAGCTTTGCTACCGCAGGTACCACTTTTTCTTTTAATGCAACACTATCGGTAACATCGGCACTGATATATTCCGCCTTACCACCCCGTGCTGCAATCTGGTTCAGGGTGTTACTGATCTCACGATCAGATTTAATCGCCCGTAAGCGTTTGTTGACAATAACAGGTGTTGGTTTTTCACCTTCTGCCTGTAACAGCTGCATTATTTTACGTTTTAGCTCAGTATCGTCATCAATATCATCAAAGCGGCCTTTGGCCCACTCTGGATCACTGCCACTATAGGATGCGCGACCAGCAAGAATAAAGCGACAATGGTATAACTCAGCCAACGGCATAAGACAGGCCGCAGTAACACCCTTGGCACCACCACTGACTAAAAAGACAGAGCTCTCGCTGATTTTGTCATTAGCTGTTTCAAGCGCTGCATGCGCTCTCACTTCACCTGTCAGGGTCATGCGACCTTTAGCACAATGACCCACCTCAATAATAGAGAGATCAGGATCAAACAACTCATCAATCAATATTTGAGCGCCCCTGTTATCATCAATATCAGGACTCAGGTCGATAGCACGGCAGAATGTCTTATCCCATTCCAGATTCAGTGTTTTCACCAATCCATTCAAACCACCCTGGCTTAACTCAAAACGATTGAGGCCAGCGATACCGATCTCACCGTCCATATAAGATGTGGTGATAAAGAAATTACGTCCCTGCTCGGGTTTGTTGGTCAACACGCTGTTGGTCGACACGTTGTTGGTCAACACGTTTTGCAGATATTTGGCAGCAAAGAAAACCATTTTCAGCATGCTCTGCTCGCGTTTACTAAATTTAATCTTACTGCCCTTATCCGCAGGTCTGGCACTGAGGTGAATAAATCCATTCAGCGTCTGAGCACTGAAAACAGCATTCAGCGTCTTTTCCAGTTCGGCATCGGTTGCCGTTGCCAGCTTAACGATTTGAACACCTTCAGGTAGTTTAGCTGGCATGGCAACCAGTGATTTGGGGAACTGCATAACAGTCACATTCCAGCCCATATCCTGTAGTGCCTTTGCCGTGTTATAGGTGATTTTTTCACCATTATCGGTAATTAGACAGTTGCGCCCGGTAATACTAAGCTCTGACTCCAGGGTATCAGGACGGGGCAGGTACTTTTTTACAACAATACTTTCCGTTGTGCTAAAAGAGGCATCATTGACCGCTGTACCGACCACCTCTGCCTGCTCTGACAATGCCCTGCTGATGCTGCTATCCTGTGGTACCAGGCTTTTTACATAGTCAACAATCTCGGCCAGTGTGCCCATTTCTGAAAGTGCATTCTGATCCATCTCGGGTAATTCAGGGAACTTAGCAGTCATGGTGCCGAGAATTTCAACGCGCTTAATCGAATCGATGCCCAGGTCGGCCTCAAAATCCATAGTCAAATCCAGCATTTCCACCGGATAGCCCGTTTTTTCATTAACGATTTCCAGCATACTTTGCTGAATAGCCGCTTCGTCGAGTACCGATGAGGCTGATATTGTTTCAACTTCTGCTGCTTGCGCTACTTCAGCCACGCTCGACTGAGTCTCAACATACTCAACAATCTCTAATAAAGTCTGCATTTCCGCCAGCGCATTTTGATCCAGCTCCGGCAGCTCCG
>CAZALW010000207.1:0-6164 GCA_964485705.1 uncultured Thiotrichaceae bacterium | reverse complement strand
AAGTGTTGCACCACCTTGTTGAGCGTTTACATGCAAATGGTATGACGGTGGTGTTCAGTGGTTTGAAACGACAAATTTATCAGGTGATGCATGCAAGTGGCCTGTATGAAATCATCGGTGAGCAAAATATTTTTTCTAATGAAGATTTTGCACTGGATGAAATATACAAGCGCTTACATTTGGATGCGTCAGGTGATGTCTGCCCGTTAAAACGTCAGCCTGAACCAATATCGGCGTAATTATTGTATAAACTGATAGAGACCTTTGTACTAAGCACTTTAAATCCAGTGTATATGTTTTGCCCTTCGTGGTAAGCGTTAATATCGTCTCTGACGGCTTAGTCCTATATTGTCATCTCGACCTGAGGGAGAGATCTTATACAGCGATAGCTTAAGATCTCTCCCTCAGGTCGAGATGACAATGGTACTTAGCTTTCACTCTATCCATCCTTTGGTTCGTAAACAGCATACTCTTGTGTTACTACTGGTGAAAACGCCTTTAGTTTTTTTAAACAAAATATCAACGCCGTGTATTAGTAGTTACTGATTTGCTATCATACGCACTTTTTTCCCACGCCAAAACCACTGAGGGTCGCGTATGTTCGATTTGGGTTGCCAGAATCGCATTTGTTATCAAAATGAAATCCTTTCCGGTTTAACGGTTGCACTGGCGCTGGTGCCAGAAGCGGTTGCGTTTGCTTTTGTTGCCGGTGTGGAACCCCTGGTTGGTTTGTATGCCGCTTTTATGGTGGGTTTACTGGCGGCCATTTTTGGTGGTCGTCCGGGCATGATTTCCGGTGCTACCGGTGCTATGGCGGTGGTGATGGTGGCGCTGGTGGCACAGCACGGCGTTGAATATCTGTTTGCTGCGGTGGTATTAACCGGTTTCATTCAAATTATGGCGGGCATCTTTCGCCTCGGTAAATACATTCGTATTGTGCCGTATCCGGTGATGTTGGGTTTTGTTAATGGCCTGGCCATAGTGATTTTTCTGGCTCAAGTACCGCATTTTCAGAGTCCTGGTACCAATGAGTGGTTGGCAGGGCAAGACTTACTGACTTTTGGTGGGCTACTCGTGCTCACCTTGGCAATCATTTATCTTTTACCAAAATTTACCACGATTTTTCCGGCGGCACTGGCAGCGATTGTAGTGGTTTCACTGCTGGTTATCGGTTTAGGTGTGGATACCAATACAGTTGGCGACCTGGCTTCTATTAAAGGCGGTTTGCCGACATTTCATATACCGCAAGTCGCGTTTAATCTGGAAACATTAAAAATTATTCTGCCTTATGCCATCATTCTGGCGGCAGTGGGTTTGATTGAATCCTTATTAACCATGAGCCTGATTGATGATATTACCGGTACTCGTGGTCGTGGAAATCGCGAATGTGTTGGTCAGGGTATTGCCAATTCAGTGACTGGCATGTTTGGTGGTATGGGTGGTTGCGCCATGATTGGACAGAGCATGATTAATGTGAACTCAGGTGGTCGCCAGCGTTTATCCGGTATTTCTGCGGCTTTATTTTTGCTGATGTTTATTTTATTTGCTTCTGATCTGATTGAGATAATTCCAATGGCGGCACTGGTTGGGGTCATGTTTGTGGTTGTTTTTGCCACCTTTGAATGGTCCAGTTTTCGTATTATGGGTAAAATACCTAAAAAGGATGCCTTCGTTTTGATTCTGGTTTCAGGTGTGACGGTATTGACTGATCTCGCCATTGCTGTTGTGGTTGGGGTAATCGTCTCGGCACTGTTTTTTGCCTGGGAACATGCCAGCCATATCAATGTGAAAAGTTATGATGATAAAGACGGTTCCAGAGTGTATGAACTAAATGGCCCGTTGTTTTTTGGTTCAGTGAAAAATTTCCTTGATCTGTTCTCACCTGCGGATGATCCCGATGATGTCATTATAGAGTTTCAGAACTCACGGGTAGCCGATCACTCAGCTATTGAAGCCATTGATAATCTCGCTGAAAAATACATTAAAGCGGGTAAGAAATTACACCTGCGTCATCTTAGCCCGGAGTGTGCAGAGTTGTTGACCAAAGCAGGTAACCTGGTTGAAGTGAATGTGATGGAAGACCCGACCTATCATGTAGCGGATGATAAGTTGTCATAGTGAGAGCAAATAAATAATGAGCAAACCACTGGCGAAGGAAAAAGCATGACAAAACCGAGCGTTTTGAGCCTGAAAAATATTATTGGAGCGATCATTTTTTCAGCACTTGCTGTGTTTTTATCTACCGTGGTGCCGACTATTGAAATAGCCTGGGTGTGTGCTGTTTTAATGCTGACCATCTATCTTTTTGCATTTGAGGTGGTGGATGTCGATGTCGCAGCCATTTCAATTATGGTGTTGCTAGGGCTGACTACGCTATGGGCTCCATTCATGGGGCTGGAACAGGGCTTGGTGGATAATAAACAGTTGTTTAACGGTTTCGCTTCTAATGCGGTGATGTCTATCATTGCCGTGATGATTATTGGTGCAGGTCTCGACAGAACGGGCATCATGAGTAAAGTTGCCGTTTTTATTCTTAATGTAGGCGGTACTACCGAAAAACGTATTATTCCTATTATTTCTGTTACCGTGGGCTCTATTTCCTCCTTTATGCAGAATGTGGGTGCGGCGGCTTTATTTCTACCGGTAGTTTCGCGGATATCAGCGCGTTCCGGTTTGCCTATGTCACGCTTGCTCATGCCAATGGGGTTTACCGCCATTCTTGGTGGTACCATGACCATGGTGGGGTCAAGCCCATTGATTTTACTCAACGATTTAATTCTTACCTCGAATGAAGCACTTCCTGTCGAGCAACAAATGGACACCTGGAGTTTGTTCTCTGTGACACCGATAGGTGCTGCTTTGATTATTACCGGTATCCTTTATTTTGTACTTGCAGGGCGTTTTGTATTACCAAAAACGAAAAGCCAAAGCAGCACTATCGGTTCTGATTCAATGGCGTATTTTCATGATGTGTATGGTGTCGATTACACGGTGAAAGAGATAGCGGTGCTTAAAGGCAGTGAGCTGATTGGCCAGGAACTGGATGCAGTAGAAACTGCCTACCGGGTGCGAATTATTGCCAGTAAATTTTCAGGCGAAGCAGTGCGAATTGGTCCGGGTACGATGGCGCGTGATACAAAAGTTCAGGCTGATATGGTATTGGGCGTTGTTGCAGATCCGAATGATCTTGACCATTTTGTAGAAAAATATAATTTAAAAAAACGCGGTCAACTGCGTAGTTTTGCTGAATCACTGTCAGCCATTAAATCAGGTATTGCAGAAGTCGTTATCCCTCCCGGTTCCAGCCTTATCGGTAAAAGTGCCCGTGATATATGGATGCGCAAGACTTATGGGCTGGCATTGATTGGCCTGCATCGTAATAGCGAGACTATGCGTGAGGGTGACAATATCCGAAATATACCTTTTCTGGCGGGTGATACACTGGTGGTGCATGTTGCATGGAACGCACTCGAACGGGTAGAAAAAGACAACGATTTTGTGGTGGTAACAACAGAATACCCGCGCGAGGAAAAAACCCGTCCACATAAAATTTTGTCTGCCAGTCTTTGTTTTTCTGCCGCACTTTATATGGTGCTATTTACCGATATCAAGCTTGCTATCGCATTGCTAACTGGTGCCATTGGTATGGTTTTATCCGGCGTATTGAAGATGGAAGAAGCCTATAAAGCAGTGAGCTGGAAAACGGTGTTTCTGCTTGCATCACTGATACCACTGGGTATAGCCGTTGAGACCACAGGTACAGCAAAATGGATTGCTGACCAGGTGTTGTATGTGGTTGGTGATATGCCAATTTGGGTAATTCAGGCAGCGGTAGCTGTATTGGCCACCTTCTTTACCCTGGTTATGTCTAATGTCGGTGCAACGGTGTTACTGGTGCCATTGGCTGTCAATATTGCCATTGGCGTAGGTGCAAATCCAGCGGTTTTCGCACTGACTGTGGCGCTGGCGACCTCAAACTCTTTCATCATTCCAACACATCAGGTTAATGCCTTGATAATGGGGCCGGGGGGTTATCGCGTGTCTGACTTCATGAAAGCCGGTGGCATTATGACTATTTTGTTTTTAGTGGTGATGCTGGGGATGATGAATTTGATTTTTTAGTAGAAGTGTCATCATTGGGTATATCACTACTTTTGCGGTGTTTCATATGCTGATGCTAATAAAGGGCATCTCTATTAATTCATGATTGGCATCTTCGCACTTGAAAAACCCAATAACTTCGTTGAAAATCTTTATGTACAAAAATGTTCCACGTGTGTTGCGATCTTCGCCTTGATCTTGGATCTCTCAAGTACAAATCTGCTCAAACAGAATTAATAGAGATGCCCTAAAGAGCATCTCTAAAAATTCGTGATTGACAGCTTTGTACAAGAGATGCACTCTAGCACCATGTAACATTTTAAGGTATCTTGTTCACCTGATTAGCGTGGTAATGAGAAAAAATGAATAGTGAATAGCAAAAAGGCTCGTCGTTATCTCGACTAACAGGAGATATTTTGTACCGCAGTAGAACAAGATATTTCCCTCTGCTCGACATGACAACTAACCTTTTGGCTGGCTTGTATAAGTCTTAAAAAATCAGCTGAACTTACTGCGAACATCTAATGCACTGAATCTACAGGATTTAATGGAAAACCTGGAAGCACCCTGTACAGAATACCACCGCTGAGGCTTTATGGCTAACAAGAAATCGTTAATTGTTGATGACTCAAAATCAGCACGTACCGTGCTAAAAAGCATGTTAGATAGTTTTGGTCTTGATGTGGTTACGGTTGAATCAGCAGCAGATGCTATAAAATATTTGCAGCAATACCGTCCTGATGTTATTTTCATGGATCACATGATGCCGGAAATGGACGGATTTGAAGCTGTTAAGCTTATTAAAGACAATCCGCAAACGGCTGTTATTCCTATAATTATGTACACCTCTAAAGCTGGCGATGTTTACCTCAGTAAAGCAAGAGAACTGGGTGCAGTCGGTATCATCTCTAAAACCATTTCTCCTGTTGGACTAAAAGAAACATTATTTAAACTAGGACTTGTCGATAGTGAAAAAATAGAATCATCGTTGCAAAAAAAACCTGTAGCTAACAAGAATGCTAATACAGCTACAACAAACCACGTAAATATAAAAAATAACCGTGAGTTACTGATAAGAGATATACAAAGGTCAATTGATGAACAGACCATTGAATTACACAAAAGCATGTGGCTTGGCATTGAATCTGTCAGCAATGAGATTTTTAACAAGTTAAAAACTGAGCATAAAGAAGAATTAGAAAGGCAGCAACAAGTATCGAAACATGAAAATAAAACAAGACCATGGACTCTCTACTTTATAACATTCCTGCTAGCGTTAGCATCCATTTTTAGCATTCAGTTATTTAATCAAAACTTACAACTGAAAAACAGTTTAGCGACAATCAACAAGCAGGCTGAGAGCAATTTTGAAAAAACAAAAACAGTTGAGCAAACCACACTAATAACACAACCCTCAGATGAGAATAAAAAAGCCAGATTCAACTTTATCATTGGGGTGCATAATCAATCTATAGCGTATCCGTATAATGAATTAGCGTTTAATGAAAATCGCTTATCAACACTCCAAACAATAATTAACCAGGCTTTACATGTAGGATACCGAGGCAAAATAATATTACACGCACATATCGGCGAGTTTTGTTATGCTCGTGACAAAATCGGAAATTATGTATTGGCTGATGACGAGTCATCTGTAAGCGGTTGCGATTATATCGGCAATATAGCACAACCAAGTGATGCACCCTTCATCTATCAGTCTATGGATTTTGTAAATTTTCTATCTGATATGACACAACTGACTGAAGATGGCGTGGTGATCGAGGTTAAAAACATGCACAGAGTATTTGATGTTGCTCAATACCCTGAAAAAGCCATACAAACAAAGGCGAAGGACTGGAATTCTGCCGCGCAACAAAATAATCGGGTAACAATTAAGCTAGAACCGGTAGCAGTAGACTGAGTTGTTTTATGGATTCCTCGAAAAATAGAGGTGTTGCTGAGGTAAATCAGAAATAGTGCATTCTTTTAGGCAAAAATAAGGCAAATACTTGTCCATCCTTTGGTTCGTTACAAGAAAATTGCTCCTGCATTTTCTATATACC
>CAZALW010000206.1:0-6170 GCA_964485705.1 uncultured Thiotrichaceae bacterium | reverse complement strand
TCGGGATGACAGTAAAAAACGCTACATTTCTGTTAACTTACTGGCATTGACTCTGCCCCCCATTATTTTGATAAATTATCAGCAACTTAAAGATAAAATCATTCAACTGGCACAAGAAGATTCAGGCCTTGAATTACTGTGGCTGTACGGTTCACATGCAAAAGGGACAGCTCATATAAACAGCGATATTGATTTGGCAGTCATTTTTAAAGAGTGGGAAGAAGACATTCTTGAGCGCCGACTGCGCCCTGAGTTGCTCGCCCTGAAATGGCAGCGTGAGTTAAATCTAAAAGAGGGAGAGCTAAGCATACTGGATATGAATATTGCGCCGATACCCATCGCTATGTCGGTACTTAAAAGCGGTCAATTATTATTGAGTAAAAACCGGTCTCGACAGTTCAGAGAACAACAGCGCATTATGTCAAAATGGGAAATAGATTACCTATATCACTACAAGCATCAGCAGGCTATATATGGATAATACCTATCTGTTCTCAATGCAGGAGCATCTGGCGGAAATAAAGAGCGAATTACAGGGGCTAACGGAAATAACCAAACAGCGTAATTTAAGTCGATATGAATATAGAGCGGCTGAGCGAACATTACAAATATTGATAGAAGCCTGTATCGGAATCGCGAAGCACTGGGTTTATGCCCTAAATAAAACAGCTCCAGCAGATGCTTATTCCGCTTTTGAGGCGTTATCACAACAAGGGGTAGCAGGTTTAAATGAGGTTGAGTGGAAAAAAATAATTGGTATCAGAAATGCCCTGGTTCACGACTATCTAAATATTGAACCAGAAATTATTAAAGAGGTGGTTAAGAAGTCGACCTATAATACCCTGTTTGACTTTTCTGATGGTGCTTTAAAAACCCTAAGTGAGTTATAGTTCCGCACCGCTTTTTTGCTTATAATTGCTGGTTGGCAGTCGTGCGGAGGGTCGCGTCCAGTCCGAAAGCGATTGGGATATTGCCATACAATGGAAACGCGAAATAAGCATGCTTGATAACCTGGCTAACACCGAAACCTTGCGAAGTAAGCTGGCGGGTTAATGCAAAAAAACAAGACCTGATCCCATGGCCTTGGCGCATTATTGGGGGGGAGCAATAAAGGGTAGCGTCCCCTTTTAAGATATGTAAGTCACACACGTTTTACTTTTTTTGCTTGCTGTCAACGCAAGGTTATCGTAAAGTTAAATAAACATAATCTTTACAAAGAGGTGGGGGCATGTCTACTTACAGTATCAATATTCGTGTTACTCAAGAGCTTAATAAACATTTACAACAGCAAATTGGTGAGTTTGGTTTGTATGGCAATGCCAGTGAATATATACGTGACCTACTCCGAAAAGATTTAAAGTCGCAAGAAGAATCCTGGGCATGGCTAAAGCAGGAATTGGAACCAGCATTAAGAGCAGATGTTGATGAATATATAGAGGTGACAGCAAACGATGTGGTCGCGAGAAACAAACAGCGGTGAATTATCGCTTCTACCGCAATGCAGATCGCCAGCAAGATGTTGTTGGAACTATACATGTAAAACATGGGGCGAGGCGCAGGCTGAAAAGTATATCAGCGGTTTACACGTCTATATACAACAATTAGCAGATCGGGCAATCGCATGGAGACCACTGCCATCACAATTTATCGTTCCTGTTGATCTGGATATTGAAGTCTATTTCGGACACTATCAAAAACATTATATTTTTTTTAAAGAAATACACGAAGGGAGTATAGGCATTATGGCTATATTCCATGAAAGTATGGATATTCCAGTCAGGCTTGGGCTGGATTTAAACAGCATGCAGTGATAACTCTTAAATCCCTTGGGGTGGTATTCCCCGCTGCTTGCGGCGTGGTAGTTTATTACACCGTTATAATGAAAAAAATATTTATAGTATTTGGCACAAGACCAGAAGCTATCAAAATGGCATCGCTAATAAAAGCTTTTTTTGAAGCTGAAAAAGGTAATGCCGAAGTGCGGGTGTGTGATAGCGCAGCACCGTGAGATGTTAGATCAAGTGCTGGAATTATCTGAAATTACTTCAGATTATGATTTAATTAAGATCTCGAAACTATTAAGGTAGGTAATTGAAATTCTACGGAATAAGGGTAAGCAAGATGGCACAACTAACCATACAGCGGGTATTGCAAACACATACCGAGCTTGAATTTGCGGTGCTGGTTGGTAGTAGGGCGGACGGTCGCGCGCAACCCGAAAGCGATTGGGATATTGCCATACAATGGAAACGCGAAATAAGCATGCTTGATAATCTGGCTAACACCGAAACATTGCGACGCAATCTTGCGGCAGCGCTAGGAGTTGCAGAAGATCGAGTTGACCTGATTGATTTGCCGCGTGCAGGGCTTGCCATGCGCGCACTGGTGGCTGAGGAAGGTATCCCATTGATAGGTGAAGATAACCTGGCATGGAATCATTTTCTGGGGCGGCTATGGCGAGAACTGGAAGTCTACGAATGGGAAAAGCAGCATGCGACTTGACCTCTACCAGATAGAAACAGCGCAAATCGCCAGGCAGCATGGTTCTTTACTTGATGAAGCTCGTCAGCAGTTGTCTGCTGGCGGCACGCTATCACGTCTGGAGCAGAATGGAGTATTACATGCAATCCAGGTGTTGATTGAAAACGCAATAGGCAAGGCCAAGCAGATACTAAAAGCTAAGGGAGAGCCGGTGCCAGTATCTGCTTATGATGCATTAGCAGCGCTTGCGCGGCTAAGGGTGATTAGCGATGCGGACTTGCCGGCATGGAATGCCGCAATAGGTTTGCGAAATTGCATTGTGCATGAGTATATGAATATTGATATAAAGCGTGTGCTTGAGCTCGTTCTTGCAGATCAGCACAAATTTGTGACTGAGTTTTTGTTGGCATCAGTAAACGATAATTGAATGAAATAACCTGGGAAAGAATGGATGGTAAGCATTGATGCCCCCTGTGTCAGGATAGTATACTGCGACTGCCTGGATGCATTAGAGCGTATTCAACCTTCAATTAATATTCCTCACATCCAGTATCGATAAAGAGTAAAATGTGCGTGGTATTTTGGTAGTGCCAACGTGGTTGCGTTTAAACAAGAAATGCCAATAAAATAGTAAAAAACAACCCTATTAAATTTCAGAGCGGTGTATGTTTGAGCTGGGAAATAAAGGATTAGAAGCTTTTGGTGGGAATAATCACTGCAAAATTTTCAAAAAGAAGAAGTTTTTAATATCAATAACTCTGACCCCCATTGATCTTATATTTTGTACAGCAGACAGTAAATTAAACGAGCTGTTTGAAAAAGAGCATCTTGTGAGTGGTGTTTCATATGAAGAATGATAATTAGGATGATTTGGCTCAAAATGAAATTAAATCAGAAACTCGGTTTATTCTTCGCTTTAGCTCTACGCTTAATTTTACTCCTAAATTTAGAAAGATTAAAAAGATTATGTTAATATTTAGAAAAACACAGGTGCATTGAAATGATAGCTAATTTAAATACTTTACCGATTGACCAAAGAATTCAATTAGTTGAGGATTTATGGGATAGTATTGCTCAGGAAAAAGCAGTTTTAGCCATAACCCAAGATCAAAAAGCTGAGTTAGATCTAAGGTTAAAGGCATATACGCTTGATGGCAATCAAGGGCTTGACGCAAAACTGGTGTTAGCTGATATTAGAAAACAGTTGTGAGTTATAGGGTAAAGTTTCGCCCAGAAGCAAAGAAAGATCTAGAAATGTCGGCTAAATGGTACGAAGAACAAAGGGGAAATCTTGGTTTTGATTTTTTAGATGAGGTTGATAAAAAATGCAGCATTATTCAACAAGATCCGTTTATTCATGAAGAGGTATATAAAAATTTACGGCGTGTAGTAGTTAATCGATTCCCATTTAATGTTTTTTATTTTGTTGAGGGTAGGTCAATTATTATCGTAGCGGTAATTCATGGAAGTCGCCATCCAAAAAAATGGCAAAAAAGAATATAACAAAGCAAATTTACTCGGACAGTTAAAAGCGGTCGCGCAAAAAACCGCGCAACACTTTTAACTGCCGATGGTTTGTGACGATAGAATAGATTGATTCAGTGGTTTTTAAAACACCGATAATGTCACTTTGGAAGCTGAAAGCTAAGAAATATACGATAAAAACACCCGTCAAACATCAAACATTACAAAAAACTGAAAATCTTTGTAAAAGACCGCGCCGATCACGGCAGACGTTATGCTATTGATGCGACAAAAATCACTAAAAAATTAGATTACAGCCCTGCTGAAACCTTTGGCAGCGGTATTCGTAAAACCACTATGTGGTATCTAAATAATGAAGTCTGATGGATGGAAGTTATCAGGACTGGTTAGAAACGGATTATGAGCAGCAGAACTAACAATACCAGAGTATTTGAAGAAGATTATCACAATTATTGCTGAATTCTACAGGATGTGCAGATTGATTTATCTGTACACAATCTTTTGATGAAATGGGGCGAGAGCGGGTTAAGAACACTTGACTCAATTCAGTTGGCTTCCGCAATGTCGCTTCGAGAAAAGCCATCTATAATATTTTGTACAGCAGACAGTAAATTAAACGAGCTGTTTGAAAAAGAGCATCTTGTGAGTGATGTTTCATATGAAGAATGATAATTAGGATAATTTGGTTCAAAATGAAATTAAATCAGAAACTCGGTTTATTCTTCGCTTAAGATCTGCGATTAATTTTACTCCGACCCCGATTATCTCAGATGGAGAGTTGTTACATGAAAACTGTGCTACAAACCAGGAAATAGTGCCTGCAGCATAATTAAGAGTCAAGATTTGACCCCTTAATCTCTTAATCTCAGCCAAATATTCAGACCAGTAAACGAGAAGCGCAATGACTACCCTGAAACAACAAGACCTGCCAGATTACAGCTTTGAAGATTACCAACGCTGGGAGGGGGGCTGGGAGCTAATAGCGGGAATACCTTACTCAATGACACCAGCACCCGTTAAGAATCATCAGATGCTAGTGGGTTATATATTCAGTGAGATATCTCAAAAAACCGATGACTGCCCTAATTGTGAAATATTAATAGATGAAGACTGGAAATTAGACTCAAACACGGTTCTTAAGCCTGATGTCTCAGTCGTTTGTAATGATAACAACCCAAGTTATATCGCCAAAACCCCAGAAATTATTTTTGAAGTCCTAAGCCCCTCCACGGCAAAGCGTGACGAAGGGTTAAAGTTTAATATGTATGAAGAAGAAGGGGTAAAATACTATACTCTTATCTATCCAGATAATCTGCTAGCAAAAGTTTATAAACTTAAAGACGGATATTTTAAAAAAGTGGCAGAATGCGATACTGAAACCTACCTGTTTAATGATATAACTTGCCCTTTTGAGTTCGACTTTTCAGTCATTTTTAAACATTTTAGAAAATAAAGCCGTATCTATGGAGCCTTTTGCAAAACTCTCGGATAAATCAAATAATCAATGGCTTACGATAGAATATGAGTAGCTTCTCAATAATCCGTGGTAATAATTAAACTGAACCTTGAATTCGCTGGCTTTGCGGGAGCAGTGCCACACGGATGTGGCGTTAACGAACCAAAGGATGGACTAAAGTCCCGCTTCCAAAAGCACCTTAACCGGATGCGGGACTTTAGTCCATCCTTTGCGCCACGGGTTATTGAGAAGTTACAAACCCTGGAGCAAACTTTAGATGGCTAAAGGGGAGACGCTGGGATTATTAATTAAGTAATGTGTCCCTAGAATCCCCTCCAATGGTCTACCTCGGAGATTTATTATGACTCAGTTATATAACAAACTACAACAAAACAAGTCAAAAATCTTGGTCATTGCGCAGCAGTGTCATGCAGTTAATGTCCGACTATTCGGCTCTGTTGTGAGAGGTGATGACCACGATGAGAGTGATATCGACCTATTAGTTGATTTTGAGTCAGGGTCTACACTTATTGATCAGGTAAACCTGATAGAAAGACTAACAGCAATGTTTGGACGCAAGGTAGGTGTTGTTAGTTCAAGAGCGCTAAATAAACATTTGAGACAAAAGATACTGGCTGAAGCGCAGCAATTATGAAAGATCGGTCGGTATACATCGCTACAGCGCTGGAAAGTATTGAGCTTATACAAGAATACACAGATGGATATTCACAAAGTGAATTTCTTTCGG
>CAZALW010000205.1:0-6174 GCA_964485705.1 uncultured Thiotrichaceae bacterium | reverse complement strand
TTCTTGAGCCCCTCAAGTACAAATCTGCTCAAACAGAATTATTAGAGATACCCTACAAACTAAATGTAGCTTCTCAATAATCCGTGGCGGTATTGCATTTTGAGACACGCCACAAGTACATCCCTGTAGGCTTGACGGTAGCATCCATGCTACCGACAGTCTCAAAACGCAATACCGCCACGGATTATTGAGAAGCTACGACTAAATTAATCTAAGTACTTAATAAGTGAAGAACCGCTTGTTAAAGCGTAGTCTCGCAGCACGTTTTTCACCTTCAGGTGTTATTTTTATATCAAACTTAAGAAATTCGCCATCGCTGATTTTTGTCTCAGCCAGGTAATAAATGGCAGTGCCTGAAGTGATTTCCTTAAATTCCAGGTTTTTTAGTTGTCCGGTTAAATTGCTGGCGTGACCGCTTATTTTTACAGATGTCGGTTTGCCTGTGGTGTGCATGACTTTTTTCAATACAGCGATATTGATCAGAACACGATTATTGGCGCGTATTAGACCATACTGTTTAGCGACATCCGGAGAAAGGATGTCACTTCTGAATGCATTGTAATGTATTACATAATCACCAAATTCTTTCGAGTTTTCAGCGTAGCTGTTGAAGCTGGTTAGCGATGCAGTAAAAATAAATATAAAAATAAATAATAACTTAAAAAGGTTGTTGGTTAGAGTATGCATAGGGTTTCCTCGTGGTGTGTCTTTATTGTTGTGGTTTTTTTATGACTTTTAATATATGTATAGTTTAGGCTAAAATAGTTCACCAGTCATATATATAAAGTACATGCCTTGTTCTTCACAAAAATCTACACGCTTATGTTCATGGATGAACGGTATTTAGCAAGGAGCAAGGATGGAGGTGCTACAAAACGAGGCATTCCTGTAAGTAAAGTCTTTCAGAAAACACGCTTTAGTACTGATAATATGTAACTACTCAGCGCATTAACTCAATAAGTATGCAGGTCATTGCTTTTTCAGGTCGCTGTGAATACATCCGTGTACGCTCTACTGCAACATCCATGTTGCAGAGGCCTGAAAAATCAATGGCCTGCATACCTTTCTCAAATTACGCTGAGTAGTTACGATAATATTATGCTTACAGTGCCTAAACAACTATTATTTAGTGCTTTTTATTATTTCTACTAAGTGCTGGCCCAGGCAATGAAAACGCCAGCCATGCAGGATATTTAGTTTGGTTTGTTGTGGTTCATTCTGCTGATACTGGTTTATTATCAGTTGTTCCAGCTCTTTTCTTGAGCATAAAATGGCACTTGAAATGCCAAGTCTATCAGCCAGATTATTGACGTATTGCTGCAACGTTTTTAGCAAGGTTTTTTGTTGGCTGTCTAAAATAGTAAAGCGGTTGTTTGGCCACTGGTCTTCTGGACAGTTCAAAGCGGTTTGTATTATTTTACATAACTGTTGAATTTCTTCATCATTAAAGTGAGTGTAGTGGCCAATATGCTGGTTAAGAGTGTTGAGGTTTTCAGGTGGGCTAATGGCAAGCTGCAGAATAATTTCATCAGATAAAATTTTTCTACGTGTCTTATCTTTTTCCTGTGCAAGCTGTTCTCGCCATACAGCGATAGCCTGCACAATAGTGAGTTTATTTTTCTTTAATGCTGTTGCGCCTTTAACCCGCTGCCAAAGTTTTTCGGAGGCTGGCTGAAAGTTATTTTTACTGCTTAATATTGACGACTCTTCATCGAACCAACTTTTTCTGTTTGTATGGAGCAGTTTTTTATCAAGCAAAGAATGCAGTTGGTACAGATAAAAAACATCATCGCCCGCGTATTGTATTTGTTTTTTAGTTAGTGGGCGTTGCAGCCAGTTGCTTCGGGTTTGTGATTTATCTATCTGTATATTGAGTTCATTTTCAACCAGTGATGCATAACCAGCCTGGTGCTGTTCGGTGAGTAAGGCATTGGCAATTTGTGTGTCATAAATATTACCAGGGGTTTTCCCCAGGTAATAAAAAAGCACTTCCAGATCCTGTGAACAGGAATGAATAATTTTTGTGATGTTGTCGTCAAGCAGTATTTTTTGTAATGCTTTTTTTGCATCAAAGGCTAACGGGTCGATGCAGGCTACGATTGAATTAGTGGCAATTTGTACCAGCGCCAGTTTCGGGTAATAGCTGGTTTCACGAAAGAATTCAGTATCAACGGCCATTATTTTTTCATTGCTTAATTGTTGAAGCAGGTCACCCATGGTGTCGGATGATTCAATTAATATAGGAGTCATAAAATTAGTGAATAGTGATAAATGTTGGTCAGAGGTGGAATGTGAGCCGGTTGTTTTTTACCTGGATAATTGTGTTAGTCTAATTATGTTTCGTCCATAGACGCATTGTTACGAATCCCTAAGTCGGGTAGATTTCTAGCTGTAGCCGTTCAATGCTGAACCCCTCAGCGTTGGCAACAATATCAGTCAATCAGACGTTCCTTATAATTTTTAGATATCTTAACTTATACTAATGGATAAATAATAATATTTTTACGACTCGCTAAATAGCGACAAAGGTTCTTTCAAAAATTATGGATTTTTTATTTAATGCCAAAACCTTCAGAGATCTGTTTCATAATGCAGTGGAAAAATACCTGGAAGATGAAAAAGTAGTCACAGGGCAGGATCAAACTGAGTTAAATTCACCGCATAATTTGCTTGCGGCAATGGATCAGGCAATTGATGTCATGGCAAGATCCGACTCCGATAGTTCTGTGCAACAGCAGATGAGTGCGGAAAGCATGGGGATGCTTGAAGAAAAAGATATAAGTAAAATAGGGCGTTATACACTGGATATCCTCGAAGCTATGGTCGGTTTTGTGCAAAATAAAACTGGTGAGCAAAATCGGGATTTATTACGTTTAAGCTTGCCTGTATCGCTATGGATAGCTCGTCACGGTGGTAAATTAACGCAAATTGATATGCTGGTTAATTCGTTGGCAGAATATGCTAATGAAATAACAGAGCCTCACCTGGTTGCAGACTTGACGATTGTCATTAAAGAAGTTATTGATGCCTGTGATAATGAAATTCGTGGCGATGTTGAGCAAACGAATATGATGCGACCATGGCGTATTTTAAACTTGAATTATGGCATTGTCGCAACACGCAGCCATAATCCGGAGCTGATCGAACAGGCGTATGATAACTTAGTGAAAAACCTGCCACAGGACGCACGGCAATTTTTTAAAGAAGGGATGCAACAAATGGATATTATTGCTTATCCTGATGAGGTGCGCGAAGTGGTTGAGCGTTACTATAAAATGTGGGGCTCGGAGAGTTCGTTGCATTAAAAGGATTTTTGTTGCAGAGTTGTATGGTTTCTGTATAAGTCTGGATTTATCTTACAGGCAGCGCCAGATATGGAATGGCTGCTAACGACACTTAGCAGACGTTAAAAACTAAACCCCCTCAATCCCCCTTTGAAAAAAGGGGGAGGTAAAAAGGCTTTAGTCCCTCCCTTTTTGAAAGGGAGGTTAGGAGGGTTTGTTTTTTCTGTGTGTCCGCTAATGACCGAACTTAGTCATTCTACCTATGAGTAAATCTGACACGATTTGTCAGCTCAAGCCTGAATTAATGCGGTTTTTCTTGTTAATAACAAGAGAAATTTTTCTCTGCGTATCCGTGCCTCTGCGGTAAAATCAAGGTTTTAAAACTTTATGTTTGGTGCGGATAAAGTCTTTATGTGGCACATGTAATAGATCAGCCAGGCGGCGTAATAGATGTTCTTCGTATTTATCCAGCTCGTTATCGGCATAGGCAAGTTGCCACAGGTCTTCTACCAGTTTTATTTTTTGTTGTTGCGTGTAATGTTCGTTGATTAAAGAGGTGAATGTATAATAATCTGTGGCTTCATGTTTTTCGTTATGGGCAAGATTGATTAACGTTTCTATTTCACCTGTGTCCAGCTTAAAACGTTGTTTGAGTATGTGCCGTAATTTTTCATCTTCTTCTGTAGTAACCTGTTCATCCACATGTAACATTTCCACCATTAACGCTGCTGTTGCCATTTGCAAACGACGTTCAACAGGTATGCTGTCTTTGTTGTCTTCGCTCAGGTATTGATTAAAAAACTGTTGTAATTTAGTAAGCATGTTGGAAAATCAATGAATAATGAATAATGAATTTTAAAACTAATGGTAAATTAAGTCACCAATTTTTTTATGCTTTCATTTTTCACTGTTCACTGTCTCTTGTTAAGGTCAGTGCTCTTTCAATTCGCTGTTCACTGTAACCGTTTAATCGGTATTCGCCAATTAATAGTATCGGTACCGCACCTGCGCCGTGTTGCTGATAAAGCTGTTTTCCGATAGTTGTGTTTTCCACATCGTATTCACAGTAATGTATATTGTTGTTCTGAAAATATCTTTTAGCGTGATGACAATAACCGCACCACCAGGTGCCTAACATGATGACATCGGGGTTGCTGGCAATGATTTCTGGCGTGCATTCTATGCTGATGAGGGGTTCATGCCGACTGAAAAGAAAGATAACAAAGGCGACAAAAAAGGCGAAGACCAGGAGTGGTCCCATGCCTCGGCGTTTTTTTGGGAGGGCTATCTCATCATTTTTTGTGCTGTCGATATTTTTGTTCATGTTCAGAAAAATATTGTCCCGGACAGTCTATCTGGAGGCTGTCCGGGAACAGAGTAGAAACTGATTAGTGAAAACGCTTCTGCTGTCTTTGAAATTGACGCAGTTGTGACATAAAGTGACGGCGGTAGTAAAGAACAGCGCTGGAGCCATTGGCTTTTACATCAATAATTTTCCAGCTGTTAATTTTTCTGTCGTTTTCATCGCGGCGCATGCGAAAATCAAGACGCACGGGTAATGTATCTGATCGATAGATGCTGGTGCCGACAAAAGCTTCATCTTGTCCGCGATAACGCACACGGTGGAATTTAACGCGGGTGTTTTTAGCATCAAAGCTTCCCAGGTGTTTAGACAGGCTGGATAAAAAAGTTTCGCGTAGATTGCGCTGGAAGTCGGCTTTGTCATCGTAGGTCATGTTGCGTGCATAGCGACCGGTAATCCAGTGAGACATATTGTTGAAGTCAAAATGAGGAATAATCTGGATTTCTATAAAACCGCGAAGTTGTATCGGGTTAACCCTGTCCGAGTTGCTACTGAAGGCAGTTATTTTGCTTAATGCTGTTTTAATAACATAAGCGGGGTTATCAGCAGTAATTGCTTGTGAAGGAGCGGTCGCCGGGTTAGCAAAAGACCACGATGTAACAAGAAATAGTGTGGCAAAAGTAATTAGTCGTAATACCCGTGTTTTCCCGAGTAGTGTTTTTTGGTGTAGAGTCATCATGGGTTACCTGTTTTTTGTTATATGGACACTCACATAATCACTGTAAAGTGAGAGGAATGGTATCGTTATGATAACAGGAATGTGTTGTGAAACACTACACTAGTAACAGAGAAAAAATGTGTTGAGTTGGCCTCTCATTGATAATAATAGTCGTATTTGTGCAGTGTTTCTTTCATAAATTCCCATGCTTCATTATAAGTCAGACCACTTTTTTCCGGGATAACAATTTTTATATATAAATTTTGTGTGTGTTTCTTTTGCAGTTTAGCCAGTGTGTTATGTAGCTGCTTTTTACTTACCAGTGTGAAATTTTCTTCATTGGAGCCTTTAAAGCGAATGCGTTCTTTGCCATTAATGCGCTCTATACTCACGCTGACTACATATTTGCCCTGAGCGGTACGTGCAGGTTTGAATAATTTATCGTATTTAATTTGCAATGAACCAAAATTATCTTCAAGGCTGGACAGTCTGCGTGACTGGCTATCATACTGCTGGCTGATGATAATAACCTTCTGGCGTTGTTCCGTTAATGTATTGTGTTTTAGCTCGATATCAATATTTAGTTGTTCGAGGGTATTATGAGCAATGATAAGCTGGGAGCGTAAACTGCTTGCCTGGCTTTCGCTGTCAATATTTAGCTGTCTGAGATTTTCCTGTGAGACCTTAAGTTGCGTATTTAAACTGCTTATTTGACTTTCACTGTTAATATTTAGTTGTCTGAGGCTTTCCTGGCTGGTGCTAAGCTGTGAGCTTAAACTACTGATTTGACTTTCACTGTCAATATTTAATTGTTTGAGGTTTTCCTGTGTGACGCTAAGTTGTGTGTTTAAACTGCTTATTTGGTTTTT
>CAZALW010000204.1:0-6196 GCA_964485705.1 uncultured Thiotrichaceae bacterium | reverse complement strand
GCTTTAGCAGAAACAAATAAATCCAGTTCTATATTTAATGGCTGGTAAATTTCAGCGCTTAATTCCGGTTCACTGCCGACACCGGCGGTTGCACGAAATTCGCCCGCGAGGTCGTTTAAGTTGCGGTTGGTGTAAGCAACATCAAAATTAGTGAATGCACCGATATCCGATTCAGATTGTATGGATAGGCCAAACTGTAAATAACTGTGCGCCCAATCTCTGTCACGCACATAAATAATTAACCCGGTTTGCCCATTTCGTTGTTCCAGTGAATAAACCACGGAACTGGAGAAATCCAGGCCATAAATGTAGGATAAATCCTGTTCTAATTGGAGGATATCAAGCGGTTCACCAAGTTTCTGATTGATGCGTACCTGCATGACTTCATCTCTTAAATGTGTCTGGTTTTTTATTTTGATAAAGTCGATGATCGGATCTCTATTGGCTACATTTGCCAGTGAGGAAAGGTAAGTAGAATATGCTTCATCAGACAGTGACAATTTCTGAATAGCCTTGCGTTTTTTTATCGCTGAAATCTGCCCTGCTGTAATTAATTCTGCGTGTTTTTCAAAATCGGATGACGATATTTCTTCGGCACCGGGGATAATTAGAATATCGTTTTCGGTTAAGGTTTTAAGCTGAATATCGGCAATGCGCCTGGTCAGAATGGTCGCTAACTGGGCGGTGATATCAACGCTGGATTTTAAATTGTGCTTACTGGATAAAGGCGCACTGACATCAACCGCTATAATTATGTCTGCGCCCATGTCCCGCGCGACATCAATGGCGATGTTGTTGGCTATGCCGCCATCAACCAGCAGTGTGTTGTTAATCAGGATAGGTGGTAATGCGCCGGGAATAGACATGCTGGCACGCATGGCTTTGGCAATATTGCCTTCTTGTATGACGAAGGCTTCACCATTTTCAATGTTTGTGGCAATAGCGCGAAAGGGGATTCTTAATTTGTCATAATCGTTTATGTGGAAGCCGGGAAAGGCCAGCCGATCCAGTGCCAGCTCAATTTGCTGGCCTTCGATTAAGCCAGGAGAGAGCTGTAAACCGGTTTCGTTTATGCCAACACGGTGAATACTAAAAAAATCAAAGTCGTCCAGTTTGCGGCGGAAGGTTTTGTGTTCGCGATAGGCAAAATCATCAAATACCTTGCCCCATGCGATTTCCGATACGCTGTGTTCAATTTCTTCAGGGCTTAATCCTATGGCGTATAAACCGCCAACAATGGAGCCCATGCTGGTGCCTACAATGTAGTCAATCGGTACCTTGTTTTGTTCCAGTATTTTTAAAACACCGATATGAGCGAAACCCCGTGCACCACCACCACTTAATACCAGGCCGATTTTAGGGCGTTGATCTATAAGGCTGTGTGTTGATGACTTTGCTGTGGGATGGTCATTTTGCAGGTTAGCGCTGGTTGCCGTTTTGGCAAGACAAAATAGCGTAAACGCGATAAATAAAATAATTGAAAGATTACATTTGCGAACAGGCATAAGGTGTATAAGTTTACATGACGCCTAACGAATAGTGTTAGATATGGAATGACTGGTATCGACACTTAGCAGACGTTAAAAACTAAACCTCCTCAATCCCCCTTTGAAAAAAGGGGGAGGTAAAAAGGCTTTAGTCCCTCCCTTTTTGAAAGGGAGGTTAGGAGGGTTTGTTTTTTTCTGTGTGTCCGCTTATGACCGAACTCAGTCATTGGTTCCATGTGTAAGTCTGGCACTCTATTGTCAGATTAAGTCGGAACTAATACAAGTTATGGTATTGTGCGCTAATGTCATGCACTGCATCAACCAGTGCTTTAACATTCTCAGGTGTAATGTTTGGTGTAATGCCATGGCCCAGGTTAAACACATGGCCGTTGCCAGCACCAAAGTCAGCAAGAATACGGCTGACTTCCTGTTTGATGACCTCAGGGTTTGTGGCCATAATAGCGGGGTCCATGTTGCCCTGTAGAGCGACCTTGTCACCAATTTGTTGGCGTGCCTGGTGAATATCAACAGACCAGTCCAGGCCGACAGCATCGCAGCCGGTGTTGGCAATGTCTGGCAACCACATACCACCGCCTTTGGTAAATAAAATAACAGGAATTTTCTGCCCGTCTTTTTCACGAGTGAGCTGGTCAACGATTTGTTGCATATAGGCCAGTGAAAATGTTTTGTAATGAGGTGTCGTCAGTGCGCCACCCCAGCTATCAAACACCATCACTGCCTGGGCGCCGGCTTCAATTTGTGCGTTTAGATAAAGTGCGACTGAGTCTGCCAGTTTGCTCATTAAGGTGTGCGCTGATGTCGGGTCTTCAAATAATAAAGCTTTGACTTTTGAGAAGGTCTTGCTGCTGCCGCCTTCAACCATATAGGTGGCCAGCGTCCATGGGCTGCCGGCAAAACCAATAAGCGGTACATCACCGTTTAACTCTTTACGAATTAAAGACACTGCGTCAGTAACATAGGATAATTTATCGGCAGGATCAGGGATAAGCAGATTGTTTATATCGCTGGCAGAGTCGATGGTTTTTTTAAATTTAGGGCCTTCACCTTCAGAGAAATATAAACCCAGACCCATGGCATCAGGAATAGTCAGGATATCGGAAAACAGGATGGCTGCATCCAGCTCAAACCGGCGTAGGGGTTGCAGGGTGACTTCACAGGCTAGCTCAGGCGTGCTGCATAAGGTCATAAAGTCACCCGCTTGAGCACGTATTTCTCGGTATTCAGGTAAGTAACGACCGGCCTGGCGCATAATCCAGACGGGTGTGCGGTCAACGCTCTGGCCAAGTAATGCTTTGATAAATCGATCGTTTTTAAGTGTACTCATGGTTGTTGGCCAAGTTCGTTTTGATTGGACGAGGTGTGTTTATGGGTGATGGTGGAATAAGAACTGAGAATGTTTCCTGGTTTAAGTATTCTGGTTTGAATACTAATGGGCGCTGAGCAATGATTTGATGCGACCACTGACTTCACCCATGTCGGCGCGGCCAACAATTTGTGGTTTGACTAGCCCCATTACTTTGCCCATATCTTTAATTGAGCTGGCATTGGTTTGCTCAATGGCCTGATGGACAATCGCATCAATTTCTTCTTCGCCTAATGCCTGAGGTAAGAATTCCTGAATAATATCACACTCAAAAATCTCTTGATTTACCAGGTCGTCGCGACCAGCCGTTTTAAACTGTGAAATGGATTCGCGACGTTGTTTGACCATCTTGTCGAGAATGACAATAATTCTCTGGTCGTCCAGTTCAATACGTTCATCAACTTCGATTTGTTTCATTGATGAAGTCATCAGCCTGAGAATTTTAAGGCGTTCTTTCTCGCCTGATTTCATCGCGCTGATAACAGTGTCCTGAATCTGTTTTTTTAGCTCGCTCATTGTATTTATATGTAGTGTCCCGTGTGGATCAGAGGCAAGGCCGATCCTGAATGATGCTAAATTTTTGCTATTAAAGTGTCCAGCAATGAAAAATTAACGGCGGCGCTGGTGTGGTGAGCGAGCAAACTTGTTGCGTTCTTTAGATAATTTTTTCAGGTGACGCTTAACCGCAGCAGCAGCCTTGCGCTTGCGCTCGGTAGTGGGTTTTTCGTAAGCTTCACGTTTACGAATTTCGGTTAAAACACCGGCTTTCTCACATGAACGTTTAAAGCGACGTAAAGCGACATCAAACGGTTCGTTTTCTTTTACTCGTATTGCAGGCATAGTACTCTCTTGGATTAATAAATAGATGAAAAATCAACAGATAAAAAAACCGCAGTCATGCGGTGAAACCACGTATTATATCGCATTATCAGCTTAATGCCAAAAGCTGGTATGAATATTTGTGAAGATTTATTTAGGAAGAATTAAATAATGATAGTTTTAGGTATCGAAAGCTCATGTGATGAAACTGGGTTAGCCTTGTTTGACAGCGAAAAAGGTTTGTTGGCGCATACTTTACATAGCCAGATTGAATTACATGCAGAGTATGGCGGTGTGGTGCCTGAACTGGCATCGCGGGATCATATTCGCTACCTGATCCCGTTGCTGGAACAGGTGTTGCAACAGGCAGGCATAAAAAAAACAGCGATTGACAGTATTGCCTATACTGCCGGCCCCGGTTTGATCGGCGCTTTAATGTCAGGTGCGGCTTTTGGCCGATCATTAGCATGGTCTTTAGGCGTACCGGCAGTAGAAGTGCATCACATGGAAGGGCATTTGCTGGCACCGATGCTGGAGGAACAAGCCCCTGAGTTTCCTTTTGTCGCGCTACTGGTTTCTGGAGGGCATACTTTGCTGGCGTATGTAAAAGGTATTGGTCAATATGAATTGCTGGGACAGAGTCTTGATGATGCTGCTGGTGAAGCCTTTGATAAGACCGCGAAATTATTGGGTTTGGGGTATCCTGGAGGGCCTGCGTTGGCTGCCATGGCAGAGCAGGGTGAACACGGTGTTTATAAATTCCCGCGACCGATGATAGACCGACCCGGGCTGGATTTTAGTTTTAGCGGGTTAAAAACCTTTGCTTTACACACTATGCAAGCCGCAGCGCATAGTGATGGCGCACAAGGCAAATTAACCGGCCAGGTTAAGGCTGACATATCGCTGGCCTTTGAAGAAGCCGTAGCGGATACGTTAAAGATAAAATGCCGACGTGCATTACAGCAGCAGCAATGTAATACATTGGTTATTGCAGGAGGGGTAGGCGCGAATAAACGTTTGCGTAAAGTGTTGCACGAGATGATCGAGTCACTTGGTGGTGAGCTGTATTATCCGCGTATTGAATTTTGTACCGACAACGGTGCCATGATTGCATTGGCCGGTTGTTTTCGACTAATGGCCGGGCAAACCCAACCGCTGGAAATAGATGCCAGAGCAAGGTGGTTGATGCAGGATTTGAAGGCGGTTTAGAAATTATATTGTCGCGAAGAGGGCAAAAAGCGCAAAATAATTTTTCATGTTCCTGTTTTTTCGCGTCTATTGCGTTCTTCGCGGTAAAAAGTTTTTAGTTTTTAGTTATTTTTACTTCAGAACCTTGTAACAAAGATCTAATATTTTTTTTATGCCGCCAGAAAACCAGGCTGCTCATAACTGCCACGGCAACCGTCAGCTCGATAGATTGTGAGAAATACCAGAGTATAAAAGGGGTAAAGAGGACAGAAACCAGCGCAGACAAAGATGAAATCTTTACTATCGCTGCCATACCCAGCCAGATAGTGAGAGCGATGATACCGACTAGCCAGTTCATGCCTATAATAACACCGTAAAAAGTGGCCACTCCTTTACCGCCTTTAAAACCGTAATAAATCGGGAAAATATGGCCTAACAGAGCAAACAGGCCTACCAGTGCGATGGTTAAAGTATCGGGTTGAAACTGGCTAACCAGCAGTACCGGAATTAAACCCTTCAACATATCCCCCAATAAGGTGATAATAGCGGCTTTTTTTCCGCCGGTGCGTAAAACATTGGTTGCGCCCGGGTTTTTAGAGCCGGTTTTACGTGGGTCTTCAATGCCCATTATTTTGCAGGTAATTATGGCTGTGGAAATAGAGCCGATAAAATAGGCTAGAGTGGCAAATAAAATGATGAGAAGAGTATGTTCCATGATGCTGAAGTTTGCGTGTTGTATTGCGATGCAAGCTTACCCCAGCTATTTGAAAAATGCCTCCTGTAATTGCACAAACTGATAGAGCAAAGAAATAGTGCGTCATTCAGTGACCTGTATTTTTGTTCATGGCTGGGCGATGAACAGTGCGGTTTGGGATAAATGTATAAACCAGTTACCTGACTGGATAAATGTGGTCGTAGTCGATTTGCCGGGGCATGGCACCATGGCTGGCATACCTGCCAGTAAACTGGATGATTATGTTCAGGCGCTAGTACCATTAGTGCATCAACCAGCGATCTGGGTTGGCTGGTCGTTGGGTGGACTGGCGGTATTGCGTTTGGCTGAGTTGTATCCGCAACGTGTTGCTGCTGCTTTATTGGTATCCACTAATCCCTGTTTTGTCAGGCAAACTGACTGGCCGTGTGCGGTTGATGAAAAAGTGTTTGAGCGGTTCGCCAGTGATTTAAAAAACAACCAGCAGAAAACAATACGCCGTTTTCTGGCGTTGCAGGTGAAAGGTCTGCCCGATGCGATGTCCGTGGTCAGGCAATTGCAGCAAAGTATGCAAATACGTGGTCAGGCTTCAAGCCAGACACTGGC
>CAZALW010000203.1:0-6200 GCA_964485705.1 uncultured Thiotrichaceae bacterium | reverse complement strand
CTTTTTGCCACTGGCGATGAACTGTTTTTTGAAATGCCTGTCGTTTTATCAGCTAATCGACTGGAGCAGCCAGTGACTGCTGCTGCCGTTAGCATATCAGTTATTGACCGCGAAACCATCGAAGCCTCAGGTGCCAGAACCATTCCCGAGGTATTGCGCCTTATCCCAGGTATGCAGGTAGGTTATAGTGGCAATGAATTTGGTGAAGAGCCACAATATGTGGTTGCTTACCATGGCCATAGCGATCAGTATTCCCGACAGATGCAGGTATTGATTGATGGTCGATCGATTTACCAGCCATTTTTTGGCGGCATTAACTGGAAAGCCATACCGGTCAATATTAACGATATTGAACGTATCGAAGTCTCTCGCGGGCCAAACCTGGCTACTTACGGATCAAACAGCTTCCAGGCAGCGATTAATATCATCACACGAACAGCGTCTGAGGATCAGGGCTCATTCATACAAAGCAATGTTGGCAGCAATGATATAGCAGACCTTACCTACCGTTATGGTGGCAGCAGTGGCAAACTTGATTATCGTTTCACCGCCGCGACCTTTAATGATGCCGGGCTGGACAGCGCCAATGAATTTGACTACCCCAATGACACGCACAGCGACAATATTGACTACCGGCTTGATTACCAGATAGATAATAAAAACTCACTCTCCTATCAGGGTGGTTATGGTCAGAATAAACAACAGGCTGACAAAAACCACTCTGAAATATTGCCCGTTGCACGCACAGTTGAAAACACGCGTTTTTTTCAGTTTATAAAATGGGAAAATGCAATCAATCAGGAAAACACTCTACTCCTGCAGTATTATTATAACCTGTCAGACAAACAGGACAAATATGATTCTGACCTGTTAGATCTTGGCATCCCTCCTGTTGATCCATTTGTACTTAAGGTCAATGCCGACATAAAATCAGAACGACATAATCTGGAACTGACACAGTTCATCCAGCCGAATGAAAAACTAAAACTAGTATGGGGTCTAAGTGCACAGGCTGATTTTGTAAAATCACCACTCTACCTGGGCACAGATAAAACAATCAGCCATGAGCAATATCGTGGTTTTGCTAATATAGAATGGCATATTAATCAGAATAATATGATTAACATTGGAGCTCTGCTCGAAAAAAACAGTTTTACTGACACCGAACTCTCGCCCAGACTCTCCTTTAGCCACGTATTCAATCGTTATCATAAAATCAGATTAGGCGTAAGCCAGGCGATACGCAGCCCTTTTGTGTTTGAAGCCTTAGCAAACTTTAATTTTTCACATGATTTAACTGCAGCGGGCGGTAATCCTACAGGCTTTACTCTGCTGGAAAATGTTATCCGCGGAAACCAGAATCTACAAAATGAGAAAATTATCAGTCGGGAGATCGTCTATATGGGTGAGTTTATTAACTCATCCCTGCTGTTTAACGCACGATTATTTCACGATGATATCAGCAATTATATTAGAACCGTAAGGGAAACAGATGTCGACCCCGGACCACCGATAATATTATTTAACGATATCATTCATGTTTACAGAAACCCCATTTACAGCACAACTACCGGTCTTGAACTGGAGCTGGACTACCGCATTGACCCTACGTTAAGGATCATCGCAAGTGGCGCTATTATAAATGTAGACGCTAACTTTGGTGCTATCTCACTATCTGCACCACAGCACAGTTTTTCATTTTTAAGCAGCAAACGTTTTAATGAAAAATACAGCGGCAGTCTTGCCTATTATTATGTTGAGTCCTTTAAGTGGACAGATACACGTGGTGGGGTTGACGATCACCAGACACTGGATATACGGCTATCGAGAAAATTTACATTTAATCAGGCAAATGGCAGCCTTTCTGTTGTACTAAAAAACCTGCTGGGTGATTATAGCGACTACCTGGAGAACCCGAGTATGAGTACCGCACCAAAAGCAGTTCATGACACACTGGCATATTTAGACTTCAGGCTAAACTTTTAACAGTCAGATTCATTTAATGAATGATACCGGACAAGGAATTCTACAACAAAGCAAGTTAAAACACTGGCTCGTTAATATACTATTGCTATTCACTTTCTTAACGCATTCTGCCTCAGCTGAAACATTAGCTACAGAAACACCTGCGCATAAAAAAAACAATCAAGAACATCATGTGTTTATTATTTATTCTCCAGACAACACATTGCACTCAAACATTATCCAAAAGCTATCAGAAAAATTACAGCGTAAACAATCTGACATTGTCATTTCAAGAGTATCGCCTGAAGAAAAAATAAAAACGGTAAATAATAATACCGACATTATCATCGGCATAGGGTCTGCGGGCATGAAAAACGCAGACAAACACTATCCGGAAACAAAAAAATTATTTATTTCCACCGACCCCAACAAATACAGACTGGATGCAGACAAAAATAAAAATGATGCAATCTTATACATGAGCCAGTCATATTGCAGACAGATACAGTTTATACAACTACTCAACAGAGACTGGAAAACCATTGGCATTCTGAGTAGCGATAAAAAACCCATTAACAGCGCAGCCATACAACAGTGCGCCGGCAAATTTGATATTGAAATAGTTGTAGTGAATGTATCTGATAACGACAATCTAACAAGTAAAATTAAAAAAACACTTAACTATTCTGATGTGTTACTCGCACTCCCGGACAGCAATATTTATAATAGCAAAACGGTAAAAAATATTTTACTCACCAGCTACCGACAAAGAAAACCTGTTATTGCTTTTTCTAAAAACTTTGTTACTGCCGGCGCACTTGCTGCAATTCATAGCAGCCCTAAGCAAATTGCACAAAGTGCAAGCAATCTAATTGAACAATACTTTAAATCTGGCCAAAAGTTTAAAAAGTCAGTTAACTATCCACAGGCATTCAATATAAGCATTAACAGGCAAGTTTTCAGAGCACTGGATCTGACCATACCTGATCCTGAACAGATAAAACAAACTATTAAATATTTTGAAACAGATACGTCAATGGTGTCGCAATGAGACAACTGGGCATAAGTAAGCAGATTATAATTATTGCACTTTTACCTACGCTTATTGTTGCTGCAATATTAACAACGCATTACACATGGGATCAGCTTGCCTACCTGTCTGAATCACTGGATAGAAATGGCAGGTTCATGGCTAAACAATTATCGCCTGCAGCTGAGTTTGCTGTGTATTCCGGCAATACTGAGTTCATTAAACCACTTGTAAATACTATTATTAGGGACAACTCTGTATTGCGCATACAAATACTGGATAAAGACAACAACAGTATCCTTAATGTAAAAAAACCTGAACATCAAAAAAAGGAAAAAACCTCGATAGTTAAAAAATATTTAGTAGATATATTCAATATGCATGTTCAGGAACTTGTATTTATTGAGCCAATAATGTCTGCACAGATTAATTTAACAGACGATACCTATCCTGACACAGAGAGCATTGAACAACGCCAGACAATAAAGAACAAATCAAAAACTATTGACAACGATCAGATAGGCAGAGTCATCGTTACCTTTACTACAAAATTTACCCGTAACGAACAAGTAGAGCAAATACAACATGGCATCTTAATTACCCTGCCCGTTATTATATTAACAACACTTATCGTTATTCGTTTAAGCAGAACAATTACGCGACCTATAAAATCACTTACTCAAACAGTAAGAAATATAAGCTCAGGTGACCTTGATGCAAATATAGAACTAAATTCAACAGGTGAATTAGGCATACTTGAATCTTGTATTAATCAAATGAAAAATGAACTAAAAATATCTCAAGCCGGTCTTGAAATACAACTTGATATTTTTACAAAAGAGCTGCAACAAACACTTGAGGAACTGGAAATAAGAAATGCGGAACTTGATATAACACGATCAAAAGCTATCCTCGCCAACAATGCCAAATCTGAGTTCCTGGCAAACATGAGCCATGAAATAAGAACACCACTAAGTGGCATTATCGGTTTCACAGAACTGCTTCAGGGAACACCAATATCCAGTCAACAAAAAGACTATGTCAACACCATCGAAAAATCATCAAAAAGCTTATTGCAGATTATTAACGATATTCTTGATTTATCTAAAATTGAATCAGGAAAAACAATCATTTCAAGCAGTGAATTTAACATCATTGATATCATTGAAGACATAATAAATTTATTAAGCCCTACTGCATTAGATAAAAACATCGAGTTGTTTTACCGCGTTGAAAAAAACGTCCCTGATATTATTAGCTCAGACCCATTTCGCATCCACCAAATATTAACCAACTTAATTGGCAACGCAATAAAATTTACTGAAAAAGGTTATGTTTACCTTCAAGTGACAACAGACGAAGGTATGACACATAAACATTCCCATTTCCAACTAAAAGGCGATTTAGAAAATAACATGGTCAATATAAGGTTCAGTATATCTGATACCGGCATAGGCATGAACGAAAATGACAAACAAAAATTGTTTAAAGCCTTCACCCAGGCTGATACCAGTATCACCCGGCGTTTTGGTGGCACTGGTTTAGGGCTGGTAATCTCTCGTAAACTTACCCTTCTTATGAAGGGTGAAATGGATTTTGATAGCACAAAAGGAAAAGGTTCAATATTCTGGTTCTGTATTCCAGTCACCCCTATTGCTGAGGCACTTAAAAACCATGGTGGATTCAATTCTGAATTAGCCAATAAAAAAATAGCTTTTATCTGCAGTCACTTTATCGCCAGACAAGCATTTACCACATTTTTTAGTAATGAACAATGTACCGTCAAAGGCTATTCTTTTAATGAATTATTGAATCATTTAACTGATATTGAAAAAAATAATGATGCTATTATTGTCTTTCTTAGCAGCAATGATATCAACAAAAAAAATACATCAAAAAATTTAAGAAAACTGAAATTCTCACAACCATCATTACTTATAGCCAGCACACGTTCACACAAAAAACTAAGAAACCTACAGCAGCATATTTTTGATGCCGCAGTTTTTACCTCAGAAAAAACTGAGCACATAAAACAAAAATTGATTAACACCATAAATAAAAATGCGCCGGAATTAAATGTTAAAAATATGACCGCTGAGAGTACCAAGTGCGCCGACTGGTCAAACATAAAGATTATGCTAGTTGACGATAATGAGGTAAACCTACGGCTAGCCGAAATAATATTACACAAGCATAAAAGCAAAGTAACAACGGCAAGATCAGGAGCGCAAGCACTCGATTATGCCCATACACACTCATTTGATATTATTTTTATGGACTTACATATGCCCGGCATGGACGGTTATGAAACCACAAAAAATATTCGTGAAATTACAGCAGGAAAACAACCTGTCATTATTGCACTTACGGCAAACGCTCTGCCACAGGAAAAAGAAAAAGTGACTGAAGCCGGCATGGATGACATTTTGATTAAGCCGGTTAGTGATGCCATACTTCAAAAAGTACTTAATCAGTGGGTAATAAATTCGACGGCATACAAAGAACCGAAAACTTCTGTTATAAATATAGCAGAGTTTAACAACCAGAAGTCAGCCCATATTCTGTCAAACAATGCTGATAAAGATAAAAAACTTATATTCTCTATCGACCTCGCCAAAGAATTTACCGGAGAAAATGAAGAGCTTGCCTATGAATTATTTAGCATGTTACGTGTTGAATTAGATGATTACAGAAAAGCTATTTCTACCGCTGTTAAAAACAATGACCTTAAAAAACTGCTCGAACAGGTACATAAATTACATGGCGCAAGTCGTTGTTGTGGAACCACAGAATTAAAAAACACAAGCAGTCATATTGAAAACTTAATTAATAATAATATTAGTTTTGATATTGAGAAAGAAACACGTAAATTACTAATCGCTATTAAGAACGTAAAAGATTATAAAATTAGTAGTAGTAACTCAGACTTAAGCTGACAAAGTGTGTCAGATTTACTCATAGATTGAATGACTGAGTTCGGTCATTAGCGGACACACAGAAAAAACAAACCCTCCTAACCTCCCTTTCAAAAAGGGAGGGACTAAAGCCTTTTTACCTCCCCCTTTTTTCAAAGGGGGATTGAGGGGGTTTAGTTTTTAATGTCTGCTAAGTGTCGAAGTCAGACATTTTCAAATCTGGCACAGCCTGTTAGATAAAATCCAGACTTATACAGCTTAACCCAAAATTTTCAACATTGTCGCTTCAT
>CAZALW010000202.1:0-6227 GCA_964485705.1 uncultured Thiotrichaceae bacterium | reverse complement strand
ATATCAACCAAAGGTGGATGCGTTTCACTTATCCACCCTACCAACTACATTCCAACTAGTCTTAAGTCAATGGCAGTGACGCAGAGCGTGGGAACGAGGCAATGGCTAAATCAACCAAAGTAGTTACAAATACTTTACTTACAACTTAAAACATACAATTCAACTCATGTATAAATTCAGCCCACTACTCCTATTATTATTTTTAGCCGCCTGTGAAAAAAACCAGGCAGTCGAAATACCACCTGCACAAACATTAACACGTGAAGCCACTGGCTATTATTGCCTGATGACTGTGGTTAATCACGGTGGCCCAAAAGGTCAGATAATACTCAGCAACAAACCAGAAGCACTGTGGTTTACCTCAGTGAGTGAGACCATTTCCTTTGTCCGCTCGCCCGAAGAACCCAAAAACATTGTCGCTATTTACGTCAATGACATGAGCCATGCCGATATTCATGTTAATGATGTAAGCGATGCCAACTGGAATGTCCCCGGCATAAACAACTGGATCGATGCACAAAAAGCATGGTACGTGGTTGGCAGCAATCGTGTAGGCGGCATGGGCGCTCCTGAAGCGATACCCTTTTCTACAAAAGAGAAAGCTGAGTTATTTGCTAACCAGCAAGGTGGTGAAATTTATAGATTTACTGACATTCCACAGGACTATCTGCAGTGAGACCGCTGTAAGACATCGTTTTTTATTGGCTCAGTCAGCGCATCCAAAGCAAAAGCCTGCTTTAGCCCGTGCTGCACTTCCAGACTAAAGGGCATCTCTAAAAATTCATGATTGGCATCTTCGCACTTGAGAGACTCAATAACTTCGTTGAAAACCTTGCAAATAGCTCACTCAAGCTAAGACTTTAGATGTTCTTGAGCCCCTCAAGTACAAATCTGCTCAAACAGAATTATTAGAGATACCCTAAAGTCAGAAACTCCTCATTAAGCCCAACCCAGCAAGTGGCTCTGGAAGTGGTTTTAGCTATTTCCTTTGCGACTACCAGGGCGAACTATCAAGAAAATCAGCCGGCACGCTGGCTAGCGCATTGCTATCATCTACACTTGAGCTTTTTTCCTTTATCACATTCACAGCAATATGTGCTGCCTGTTCTGCTTGATTTGCACTCAGGCCAAAACTCTGAATAGCCGCCTTATACTGCTCAACACTCATTTCAGGCACAACCTGGTCACTAGCCAGAGCAAAGCCGCTCACAGTGAAACCGGTCAGTGCCAGCACCACATACAAATATACTGATTTTTTCATCACACCACTCCATTAAATATTAGTTTATTATAATATAATACTAGTTCAATGTGTTGATAAATCCAGTATGCATGAAGAGTGGTATGTATAATAAAAATATATAGAAAAAGGGATAAATGTTCCTCTCCATTTTGATTAGCAAGCTTTCATCATGCTACCGACGCTGAAAGCAAAAAAGGGTTGGTGTAAGCCACCTTAGTAAGTACTTAAAAGTACATATGAAAGTACGTCTTACTTTATGGCTATGTTACCGTTAAGTGTGGAATTTTTAAAAAGCCATCTTTTTCAATAACTTACTAATACATTAAAATGTCGTTCAAAGCATGGTAAAAAAAGCACTTTAAAGTTAAATAACATTTCCTGATTAGCCATGAGCTTCTGCCATTTTATAAATAGCCACACAAACACCGCGTCATTCCTGCATGTTTTTAGCAGGAATCTAGTTGTAGAGCATGGATTCCTGCTAAAAACATGCAGGAATGACGCATCATGTATAGCATTACAGTGACCTCTGTCTTTATTTTATATAACCTGGTGGATACTTATGGCTAATCAGGTAACATTTTTCAACACTTAACGGTGACATAGCCTACTTTATTGATAGCGACTGGAAAACTCATGCCTGGAATGAACCAACTGAGAGGATATCTTTTTTTGGTAGAAACACGCAGATATTAAATGAGATTAATAATATGATGCCACTATTACATCTTGTAAGGTTTGCCATTAAGGCAGAATTAGTAGGGATAGCCTGATATATAAAAACTGTTCGTCATATTAATTGCTGCATAAGTATTTGCAGTGTGTGCTTTTTAAACTGTCGGTAGCATGGATGCTACCGTCAAGCCTATAGGGATATATTTACGGCGTGTTTCAAAAGTACATACTGCGAATACTTATGCAACAATTAATATTGTACATCTCGTGGATGCACAACATGATGTCATTTACTTTTTCACACCAAACCAGAAGCTGTTACCCTTCTCAAGAAACTCATCATAAGACATATAATGCGAACCATCACAGGAAAAATTCAGCCCCACTTTCTCATTGACTATGTTCAATGAAGCAGAGCGCAGGTAAATATTTTCATCCGCAAAGCGCAACGTTTTGAATTGCGCAAACACATCCTTAATTTTTTTCTCAGGCACTTTAGCCTGATCAAAGTAACTGTGTTTAGGAAAAGCCAGAGATAAACTGGAATCGGTTAATTCAGTAATATCAAGTATCTGGTACTCATACGGATTATCCACCAGCCATACCGTTGCTCGGCTGCTTGAAAAATGCAGCTTGGCATGAAACACGCCATGTGCAACAATCAACTCCTCCATCAGGCTCAATATATCATCGATTTTTTCATCCATGGCACTAACAACCCGCTGCTGAGCGAACAAACCCTGGCGGATAGCAGGATCACCTTTCATCTGTTGCCAGCCGCGCTTATCCAAATTCAGCTTTGCAGTATGAGGTAACTTACGCAGGTCATAATCTGCACCAAGAAAACCGATTGTCCTGCCATCTTCACCGATAATAGTTCGCACCGCAGTCAGTGACGGTCTTTTGCGATTGCGACTTATATAGGCATCAGAGAGATAAAATTGATCACCATTCAGTGCGCCCTGCATGTAATGCCGGGCGGCACGATCTCTGCCTCGCGACTCTTCTATTAAGCCTTTTTTAGATACCGTGGCAGTTAACTGATGAGCGGTATGATCCAGCACCCACAAATATTTGATGAATTTAGCATTCGATATTTGCGCCTCAAGTAAATCATCCAATGCTGCCTTTTCGTGCATACAGAGCGCACATTCCTGCGCCAGACTCAACATGCTTTCATCCAGAAGCGTCTTTAGCTGTTCTCGTTGTTTTGCTACTTGAACTAAAATGGTTGAACCCATGTTTTATATCTCAACTGGTTAGTAAGTCACTGATTAAGCAAATGTTTTTTGTGCCTCCACCTGACGCTCAAGCTCGGAGACCTGGCTCTGGCGACAGTTGTAACCGTGCAACCAACATAAACAAATAGGAATATTATGGCATTCTGGTTTGGATCTTAGACTTTTATTCCTTGTCAACACGCCGTAAAGTATGAAAATGAACCCCCTGTGCTTCCTCCATGGCGCGAATAGCATCTTCCAGATCGATACTATCCGGGTTTTCACTTGACTGCTGTTCCAGAGTATCGAACAGCTCCTGCTGCTCCAGCAAACATTGCAAGCCATCAGCAGTCTGCACATAGGCTGCCCAGGGGACAAATTTGGTCAATGGAAATACCTGATCGGGTTCAGGTGAAATATCGATATTGAGGCCGGCAATAAAAAGCAGGTTTTTACCCTTATAGTTCGGCTCATTAACAATACTGCGATAAACCCGGTCAAATTCCACCTGGGTATTCACCTTGGCGGCGGTTAGCATGGGCTCCGGTGAGGTGACAATGTAAGCCATTGCGGGCAGCAGATTAAGTTCGAGGTGGTTTGGGTCTTTAACGTCATCATCAATGTTACGATTAAAACGAAACAGTTCTGCCCCCAGATCTCTGCCAATGGCACGACTACCGCTTTGCGGCCAGCGTTCACGGGTAATGTTCTGCAATAACGATTCAGCTACCATAAAAGTTTTAGCGGTGCTGCGTGAATGCAAGGGCTGTAACTGACCATCGGCTGCAGCCTCGGCTGACACCAGTAACTCCAGATTCAAAAACAGGCCTTCCACTTTATTCTGGTTTAATATTTGATTATCGATGTGGATTAGATAATTCTCACCCAGCCGCTCCAGCAAAATATTTTTTTTGGCAAAATCATAATGTTGCTGATACCACCTGAGCGTATGACTGATCTTGCCGCAACTACTGCTATCACGACACTGTTCGGTTTGCAGGCGACGATAGCGGCCAAATGCTCCTGTATGAGGGTCATAACCAACATGACTGGCCTGAATGATAAGCATATCCTTACCATGTGCGGCATGCGGCCCGTGCCGGCTGATAGAAACAATGCCGCCTACCCGACCGTGATTAAACGGAAAAGCACCAAAGTGCTTCACCATCAGAATAAGCGGATAACCCTGACTTTCATCAGAACAAAAGGCGCGTGATGGTGCAATCTTGCCAGCTTCAAAACCCAGCGATCTACACCAGTTGTATAGTCTGGGTATAAAACAGCTGTAACGCAACATCATATCTTCGATGCAAAAATCACCCAGTGCATGCTGGATGTCAGTATTCGATGAGAACATATTTATTAAACCTTGTATGGGATGGGTGCATCACTCAATATGTGATTGCTTTCGGCAAGTATAAACTCCAGGAAGGTGTACGCTACCAGAGACAATCGTTTTTTCTTCATATGCACAGCATACCAGCGACGTATCAACGGAAAACCATTTACATTTAATATCACAATATGGTTATTAGCCAGTTCCAGACGCAGGTTGCGCCGTGACAGTACCGAGATACCCAGACCCGCCATCACGCCCTGCTTGATCGCCTCACTGCTACCCAGCTCCATATAAGGATCAATTTTAACACCCTGCTCTGCCAATAGTCGATCTACCGCCTGACGAGTACCCGACCCCGTTTCTCGCACCAGAAATCGCTCCTGACTCAGTGTATTTAAAGTAATATTGTCTTCATTAACAAGCGGATGTTCAGGCGATGCCACCACCACCAGTTCATTATCAATAAGTGGATGCACCTCCACCTCAAGCTGACCTGGAACCTGCCCCATAACCAGCAGATCATCCTCATTGGATTTAAGACGCTGCAAAACCTTTGCCCGATTAGTCACCGTTAGCCTGGGCTTGACCTGCGGATGTTGCGTGATAAAAGCACCCAGTAGACGAGGCATGAAGTATTTAGCGGTGGTAATAACAGCAATGTGCAAATCCCCTTTAACCACTCCCTGGCGTTCAGATGCAGAGTCTTCCAGCGCCATCATGCGTCCAAGAATTTCCTGCGCTGCCTCATAAACATCTCGCCCTACCGCAGTGGGCTGAACATGCCGCCCTACCTGTTCCAGCAACGGCATCCCCAGTGCTTGTGAGAGTTTCTTAATCTGCATGGAAACCGTTGGCTGAGTCAGATGCAGTGCCTGTGCCGCACGGGTATAGCCACCAAGACGCACCACCATCTCGAAGATCTGTAGCTGGCGCAAAGTGACGTGGCGGATGAGGTTACTGATAGAGGAATAAGTCATAGACAATAGTCTATAGTAAAAATAGAAACAATCAATTTCAATTTATAACACTTTTTCTACATAATGCCGTCCACGCGGTAAATGCCACTAATCGCTAATAGAATACAATCAAGCAACCCAGAGGCAGGGTGTAGCCATTGATGACTACACTGATAATATCTGGATGCATCAACGGGTTATCAACTCATAGGAGAACTCCATGGCTAAGACATACGAAGCGGGCGTCAAAGATTACCGCGAAACTTACTGGCAACCGGACTACGTTCCGCTTGACTCTGATTTACTAGCTTGTTTTAAAATTACCGCACAACCCGGGGTTGATCGTGAAGAAGTGTCAGCTGCTGTGGCTGCTGAATCTTCAACCGGTACATGGACCACAGTTTGGACCGACCTGTTGACCGATATGGATTACTATCGTGGTCGTTGCTACCGCATCGAAGATGTACCTGGTGATGATACCTGTCACTACGCATTCATTGCCTACCCAATCGACTTATTTGAAGAAGGTTCAGTGGTTAACGTACTGACTTCTTTAGTTGGTAATGTATTTGGCTTTAAAGCACTACGTGCATTGCGCCTGGAAGATATTCGTTTCCCACTTGCTTACATCAAAACCTGTAATGGTCCACCACATGGTATTCAGGTAGAACGTGACAAAATGAACAAATATGGTCGCCCAATGCTGGGATGTACCATTAAACCTAAATTAGGTTTATCTGCTAAAAACTACGGTCGTGCGGTTTACGAAGTATTGCGCGGCGGTCTGGATTTCA
>CAZALW010000201.1:0-6228 GCA_964485705.1 uncultured Thiotrichaceae bacterium | reverse complement strand
TGCGCTGTGCTTATCCACCCTACATTACACCCAATAGTTAAAATTTAGTTCTTAAGTCAATGGCAGTGACGCTCTGCGTGGGAACGAGATAAAACCCTGTTTATTCATGTAACAAAGCAAAAGTATAATTTACAGTTCACGGCGCTGGAACACCCATAGTGTGGCTATTAATGGTGTGATCACCCAGAGCAGTAAAACTGTGAGTAGTAGCGTATTGCTCATACCGGCATCGCTGGCAACGCCAGCAATACCCGCTGCCTGACTGACACCCTCAAACATGCTTAGATTGAGAATGCGGTAACTATCTGTCGGGCTAAGCAGCATTAAGGTTGAAAATAGTTGCTGGCTGATTACCTGCTCTTTATCTATCACTAATGCGCCAAACAGTAATAAACCGTATAACACGACAAGCACCAGCCATAAACCGATTGCAGCGCCTGCTGCGGTTGCTCTTTCTTTGACCAGCACACTAATCAGATAACCCAGGGCGATAAAAATTGTGCCTAGTAGCAGGGAGCTTGCCATCATCGCCACATAAGCCTGCCAGCCTTCAATGCTGCCACCGCTTGCCAGCATTATCAGCATGGCTCCCCCGTAACCGACAAAAATAGCAATAAATAGTATCAGTACATGGCCGAGAAATTTGCCAATAATGACCTGCCAGCGGGTTACCGGGTAAGTCAATAACAGCATCATGGTGCCACGTTCAAATTCACCAACCAGGGCATCAAAAGCCAGCATCAGTGCAATTAAGGGAATCAGGTAGACACTTAAACTTGATAGACTGATGACGGTAATGTCCATTGCACTGGCTTTTATCGAGCCGGTTGGGGCGGAGCCTAATAATGACAACGCCAGTGCCAGTGTGCCCAGCACGATAATTGCGGCTGCAATCCAGCGATTACGCAGGCCGTCTTTGAGTTCTTTGAACGCCAGTATCCACAGCATTTTCATGATGGACTACCTCCCTGCATGAAGTGGCTATAAACTTCGTCCAGTTTTGGTGGTTTGATCTGCAAGTCATTCACCACTTCGCCAAGCTCGCTAATACGACGGATTAGCGGCATTTTTTCACCATTAACGCAGGTCAGGCTCAGGCTCTGGTCGTTGATGCTACTGATGTTAACTTCTGACCCTAGTGATTCGGCAACACGGGGAGCTTCTCCCGGAGTCACTTTGATGTGTAAGCGCACAGGTAGCGCGGCGAGTTTGTAGAGTTCATCAAGCGTGCCGCATGCGACCAGCACACCGGCTTTCATAATGACAAAGCGGTTGGCTCTGGCTTCGACTTCATTGAGTGCATGTGATGAGATAACTGAGGTTGCGCCTTCTTTGTGCAGACCATCAATTAATTCATAAAACTGATGGCGTAACAGTGGATCGAGACCGGTAGTGGGTTCATCCAGAAACAGTAACTGCGGATCGCCCAGCATTGCCTGCGCCAGACCTAATCGTTGTCGCATACCTTTTGAGTAGGTGCCTACACGTCGTTTTGCTGCATGTGAGAGCCCGACAACGTCCAGCAATTGTTTACAGTCGTCTTTGGATGCTCCTTTGAGCTGTGCATAAAATGCCAGCACTTCGCTACCTGTCATGGCTTCATAAAAAGCAACACTTTCGGGTAGATAACCCAGAGTTATATTTTTACGGGTTTTATGCTGTGCTACGGCAGCACTGAATGCTGGATTACCGCCCAGTACCTCGACCTTGCCTGAGCTGGGTCGGGTTAGCCCCAGCATAAGCTTCATCAATGTGGTTTTTCCTGCGCCGTTATGGCCAACCAGGACAATACATTCGCCTGGCTGAATATCGAAACTAACATCGTTTACTACGGTTTCACTACCGTAACATTTGTTTACGCTTTGCAGCGAAATAACATGATTTGTTGCGTTTGGGTTGTTCATTCTGCCCTATATTTGGTTATTGTATTAGACTGGACGTAACCTGTCTGACATTGTAGTAGGGCGTTAATTCCCTGTCACTGCATGCGCGTGCGATGCTAGCAGAGCCCATAACTAATGCAATGAGACAGATCAAGCAGTTTAAAGTATTTTGCTTATACCTGAGGAATGTGGCCGCAAATTTAAAACGCTATGTTTCTTTTAAGGTTTATTTATAGCTTGCGCTATCATGCATGTTTCTATGAAGCAGTTAGGGTGGATGGTCTTGCTTGCATCAATGGCGCACTGTCGGTTATCCCACCAGGATGAAGGCCAGGAAACTCACCTTGCGCCCATTTGAGTACCTGCACAGCAGGGCTGTTCAATAACAGTTTGGCTAGCGGATGCCGCCATACAATCTGATCGACCAGATCGTTTGGCTGGTAAGGTTGGTCAGCAATACCATTGCCGTCAATATCGAAGGCAACATTATCACTCCAGAAGTTGCCCTGGCCATTTTTAGACCATTCAATATAACGTGTTCCCACGTATTTTACCTGAGTGCGGTTATTGATAAAAGCATTGTTATAGATTTCATTGTTTGCTGAACCCGCAGTGAAGTGAATGCCGATATCACATTCTTCAAGCGAATTATTATTAATTTGGTTAGAGTTGGCGTTGTAGATAAATAGACATTTTTCAGTGCCACCGGTGACGCGATTGCCTTCAATAATGGAATAATTGGTGTAGTTAAAAAACAGACCGCGTTCACTATCACCTTGTGATAGATTGTTAGTCGCTTTGATACGATTGGAGAACATTAAGGCAAAACCAACATGATTGTTGATCGAGGTGTTATTGCTTACTTCGCTGTCATGCGTGTACATGTAATGAATGGCAAAGCGTAAATCAGAAAGGTGATTGCCAGTAAAGCTATTGTTGCGACTAACGTTAATATAAATGCCGTCTCGTCCATAACGGATGACATTGTTTTTAATGATAGTGTTGTTTGTATTCCATATATAAACACCATTGCCGCGATCATTCATACGGTGAAACTGGCTGCCTATGATTTCATTGCCGATCACTGTTACCGACTTTGCACCTTTTACGAAAATGCCAGTCAGGTTGTGTTCAAAAAAGTTGGCTTCGATATGGGTGCGCTCACCTTTATCGGTGATAAAAATTCCGCTGTTTTCATCTTCCAGAACATCGCCTGAATTGCGGATAGTTAAACCTTTAATTAGGACATCAGGTGCTGTTATGGTGATAACGTTTGAGCTGCCTTCACCATCAATAATTGCAGCGGTATTGCCTGACAGGGTAAGCGTTTGATGAATAGTAATAGAGCCGGTATAAATGCCTGAAGATAATAACAGGGTATCACCGGCTTGAGCGGCATCAATAGCCGCTTGCAGTGTGCCATTGCCAGGGTTTACCTGCCATTGCTTGGCGGTGACGGGAAAGGATAAAAATACCAGGCAAAATAATAGCCCGGCTACCAACTTACCGGATAATCCGGGGTTGGCAGGCGAGCTATTTTTTTGTAGATCAACTAACAAGTTACTTGTGTTTTATAAACCTTAAGCGGGTTCAACGATCATACGGCCAGCCATTTCCATGTGCAATGCATGGCAGAACCATTGACAATAGAACCAGTAAACGCCCGCACGATCAGCAGTGAAGGTGAATGATGATGTTTGTTGTGGCGATATTTCCATGACAACACCGTGATTTGATATGGTAAAACCATGCGTCAGATCATCAATTGAATCATTATTGGTGACAATAACGGTGACTTCATCACCTTGTTTCACGGTGAATTTTTCCATGCTGAAGCTAGGCGCAATGCTCCACATATAAACCCGTACCTTGTTGCCGTCGCGTATCACTTTGGAATCCGTTTCAAGATTGATACCATCTTTTTTCGCCTGTGCACTGGTGTCAGCCCACATGCGGTCACCCCTGGACCATGTTGAATCAGGGTTGACGATATCAGTACGCACGATGATGATGTCATGTGGTTCGGCGAAGGCAGGACCGTCATGGACTAACTTCATTTTGTCGCCAGATATGTCGATCAGCTGTTCATTCTCTGGTTTTAACGGGCCCACGTTAATAAATCTATCCTTGGAGAATTTATTAAGAGAGACCAGCCATTGACCATCTGCTTCTTTGGTTTCGCCCATGGACGTGTGATTATGACCAGGCTGATAGTGAACATCGATTTTTTCTATAATCGGGTTTACTTTTTTGCCTGCGTAGGCATCAACAGCTTTTTGAATGTTCCATTTGACTGCCTGGCTATCCAGGAACAGGGTAGTGAACGCATTGCCTTTGTTATCAAACGCGGTATGCAATGGACCTAAACCAAGCTCAGGTTCAGCGACTACGGTATCACGAGGTTTGATCTTGTCGTTGAACAGGTCAGGCAGTTTTCTAACGTCTATGATCGTCACAGTAGGAGATAACTTACCGTTGAACACAACATGAATGCCATCGGGTGCGGTATTACAACCATGTGGACTATTGGGTACAGGAATATAACGGGTGTATTTTGAACCGTTATCCTTACGGCCATCCAGTACTTTCACACCATTAATTGTCTGGTAGTCGCCGGCTTTAACACCTGCTTCAATGGCTTTGATGTCAAACACCACTGCCCAGTCGCGCTCATTGGCAATCTTACCTGCCAGATTGGTGGCTTCCTCACTATTGTAACAAGTGGAGAAAGCATACAGTCCCTGATAATCTGCGTCACAGTTATCCAGGTTGCCGCTAACCATCACCTGCCATGAAATTTCCATGGTGTCGCCGTCAATCGCGGTGAAAATGGCACGATACTTTTCAGGCTCATCAAGTACACTGCCATCATTTGGAACTGGTACACGTGCCTCGCCGTTGGCGAATACATATCCGGTACGCGGGTATTTTTGCGGGCGTAAGCCATGAATATTGTGCGCATTGGGGATTTCGATTATTTTGTCACACTTCATGACATCGCAACGTACACGAGCGACACGAGTGTTGGCTTTGTCGTTCATGAACAGGTAACGACCATCATAAGTGCCATCAGTGAATGACATGTGTGGATGGTGCAGGTCACCATTTTTGAAAATACCACCGCGACCACCAGAATCAAGGAACTTTTTAGTTTGAGGTGTTAGGCCATCACGCAAAATCTTGCGGCTTTCATTGGTTATGCCCCAACCGGTTGCACTACAGATATTGAATACGGGGATGCGCATTAATTCACGCATCGAAGGCATACCCAGAATACGCAACTCACCGTCCTGACCACTACTCCAGAAACCGTAGTAATCATCCAGGTCACCAGGTTTAACTTCGTATTTGCTGTTAGATGCAGCGATAGCGGCTTTTGGTGTCATACCGGCAAGGCCGACCAGACCAGCACCGCCAACTACACCGGCCATTGCTGTCAGTTTGACTGAACCTCCTAGTAGCTGACGCCGGGTAAGACCTGTTTTTTCAGTATTATTATTCTCATCTTTCACTATTATTGCCCTCTGAAGTGTGTGCCCATTGTGGCGCAGGCGAGTTGCTTAAAACCCAATGCAGCCATGGTGTTTTTTCATTTAAAATAGTTGTGTACGGTATCTTTTTTTTAAAGATTTTTTGCATTAAAAAGTAGCCAAATAACACGGGATTAATTAAAAGTGTGTCATATGACGCATTTTGCGTGCTATTGTCTTTGATTTACTTGATTGAAGTCAAGTGAAAATTAATTTAATGCTTAAATAATTGAGTAGTGGTCAGGAGCAGGTAGGGTGGGCACATTTTTTGTGCCCACGCGTTAACTGCCAGATGTGTTTGCACGTCGGTAATGTGACATTAATTGTTTGCCTTTCTGGTTTTGGTTATATCTTTACGTGGCGTTTGTGGGTGTTGTTGTTTTACTGTTACTGTTCGCGTGGGCACAAAAAACGTGCCCACCCTACCTGCTGCTCCACTCTTACAAGGGTTTCTTATTACTTTTTCTTTAGCTCAACGGTAATCGCCGATTCTTTATTACTATTGCTTGAACTCGCCATGTTTGTATTAGCCGTGTTTGTATTAGAAACGGCTGCATTAGCCATGTCGGCTTTTGAAACAGTCGCAGAGTGAACGGTATGACGCTCGCGTTTCAGGCGTTTCTGTATCACTACCGGGCAGGCGTGGTCATCCACATAAACCACCTGGCAGTGCAGGCAGTACATACATTCATTGACATTGATATTGCCTTCAGGATGGATTGACTGAACCATGCATTCGTTGGCGCAACGCTGGCAGGGGCTGCCGCATTCTTTGTAACGTTTAAGCCAGGAAAACATGCGCATTTTGCCGGGAA
>CAZALW010000200.1:0-6303 GCA_964485705.1 uncultured Thiotrichaceae bacterium | reverse complement strand
GTTTTACTGCCTCAGTCGCATTAGCGCTTGCATTGATTGCGTACCGGGGGTTGATCTGAGTATTTGACAAAGGATTGAAGCCGCCTGTGTCAGCATAGTTTTCGCATGGCAAGCTGATAATGAAATGTCCAATAAGTTGATAACAGGTGCTGTATGGGTGTATATTAGAACCCTGCAGTTAACATAATTGAAGGCAACACTATGACCAAACAATCTGTAAACTTTACCCCGCCCAATGACAACTGGCTAAATGCAAAGGTGGTAAGTAAAGAATACCCGAACAAAACGGATGTTGTGAACGATCTTATTCGCCGTGAGCGTAAGCGAGAAGAAAAGTTTCAGATCCTCAAAGCTGCTATTGAAAAAGGATTATCCAGTGGCGTTACTGATAAAACCGTGGAAGATATTAGAAACGATGTACTGGAACAGTTAAGTAAAAATGGACAATTACCAGATCAGTAAAGCGGCAGAATTAGACATAAGCGAACTATATATCCAGGGGATTTTAAAGCATGGAATTATATTGGCAGATCAATATTATGATGGATTGATTGAGCAGTTTGAATTCCTGGCTAAAAATCCAGACATAGGGTTTAATTCAAACGAGCTTGCAGCAAACTTACAGCGATTTCCTTATGGTCGCCATGTTATTTTTTTTATCAATATTAGAACGGTGGTTTTAATTGTCCGCGTTCTTGGTGAAGAAATGGACTTTAAACGTCATTTATAAATATTCATAGCTCTTATGGGTATTGAAGAATAAAATAACTACCACAACTACTGATAAGAGTAGAATAGGGGTCAAGACGCTTGCTTCATAATACTTATTTCAGACTGATCGATGGGGTCAGAGTAATTGATTTTCATGGCTCCGCATAATAACCCTAAAAGTGATGAATCTAAATTAAGCGATCTTGCCATCAAGGTGGATATTTAATACCCTCAGGATTTTTCGTAGTGTCCTGGAGTTAGTATTCTGATAGCCTTACCTCCTAATGTCACAATAATGATCCCTTTTGGATTACCGCCACGGTTGACCTGGAAAAACTTAGGAAACGGTAAACCGCTTCCCGCTTCAATAATATTGGCTATAAAAAAATCCAGTCCATATTTTTTTTCATGGCTTCTCTGGAACCCAGAAACAAAGGATCCAACTTTTCCACATCCACCTTAAACGTATATTCCCAACAACCATCAATATCATTCGGTTCTTCTTTGTCGGTTATAAAACTACCGTCAATCCATAGTGTTCTAACGCCCGATAACTCAAAATTATTGGCTGTCTCACGTAATCCACGCATTAACAATTTTCTACGGTCTGTAGAGCAACCGTAAACCGCTTCCACTTCATCTAAAGAAGCTTTATGTTCTCCTGATGGTAGCTCTCCATTTGTTTGTAATGCAGGTTATACTCATTTATGGGGTTTGAAGTCCAACGGTACGGAAAGTTACTCTAAGCTCGCATATCACAACATTAATGTTCTAGTGGTATAATCGGACCAGTCTTCCAGCATTAAATGATGTGCTACATTATAAAAGGCCTTGTCATTGGTAATTAAGATGGCTCCGACTGCAACAGAATGAGCAGCAATAAGCATATCCATATTGCCAAGAGGTTTACCTTCATTTTCACAGGCTGTTCGTAATTGAGCATAAGCATCTGCAGCATCAGAACCCCATGGTAAGATTTCTACACGGAGTAAAAACTCTTTAACTGCAATAGCCAGGCATTTAGCTTCTGGCTTTTTAGCTACACCACGAAGTAATTCTGCTTCTGTAATCGCAGAGACACAGATATTTACCATGGGAACTTTGCGTAAACGCTCTCTAATAACAGCCGGTTTACCCTTAATAATGTAACTGGCTGTATTGGTATCGAGCATATAGCATTGATCACTCATTAAAATAAATTCCGTTTCTGCGGTACTTCATTATCTCTTTCTGTCATGAAATCGTCTGGTAACTCTATTTCCTGCATCATCTTAAAAAAGTCATCCCATGAACCTGGTTTTTTAGAAATTATAATGTCGCCCGTTTCAGGGTCTTTACGAATATAGACTTCATCACAATCAAAGCGATAGCTGACAGGTAATCGTACTGCCTGGCTACGACCATTCATAAATAATTTCGCGGTGTGTTTCATTGCGAGTACTCCCAATATTCAAATATTAATCTTTTCGTTTTCGTAAATATAAAGTATGTAACAACTCAGGTATATATCAAAGTATATTACATCGCGTGTAATATATAAAGATACCTGATTACCCATAAGCTTCCGCCATTTTATAAATAGCCGCACAATACCGCGTCATTCCTGCATGTTTTTAGCAGGAATCCATGCTCTACCAACTAGATTCCTGCTAAAAACATGCAGGAATGACGCGTAATATATAGCGTTACAGTTACTTTAGCCTTTATTTTATATAATTTAGCGGAGACTCATGGGTAATCAGGTATAAGTTTGTTGGTCAGCTTCTTGCTGCTATTATTGTTGTTTATTATGGTGGAGTTTATGTTCATCATTTACCTTTTATAGGTGCTGAGGCGTTACCCGATTATATTGGGCAACCGTTCACTGTTATCGCTATAGTGGGAATGATAAATGCATTAAATTTATCGGATGGGCTGGACGGGCTTGCCGGTGGTGAGGCTTTAATATCTCTTATTGCCATTGCTTATCTGGCATATCAATTTAGTGGTGCGGCTGCTATGGCTATCGCTGCGGTAACAATCGGTGGTATTTTCGGTTTTCTGCGTTTTAATTCACATCCTGCCAGAATATTTATGGGTGATGCCGGCAGCCAGACACTGGGTTTTATTTTAGCGGTATTGGCGGTGTATTTAACGCAGCAGGTTAATTCAGTGGTTAGTCCGGTTGTCGCTCTTTTATTGTTAGGCTTGCCGGTGATTGATAGCCTTGTTGTCTTCTACCTGCGTGCAAAAAGAGGGGATAGTCTGGTGGTGGCGAATAAAGATCATTTGCATCATAGGCTATTAGCACTGGGGTTTTATCATTACGAATCAGTGATGATTATTTATTCCATACAGATAATATTCGTTGTTACTGCCATCCTAATGCCTTATGAAAGTGATCTTTTACTAATAAGCTTGTATCTTGCTATATGCACGTTGCTTTTTTCAGTCCTTGTTTTTGCTGAAAAGAATAACTGGAAAGTGCATGAAAATGAAGCGAGTTCAAGCTTGTTTGTTTCTGGTATTCTAAAAAAATATAAAAATATAAAGCTTTTGCCATACCGTATTCTTAAAGCGTGTATGTCACTATTTATTGTTGCCGCTGCGGTTATGTCAAACCATGTGCCGATGGATTTAGCTATTTTATCGCTGATTTTGTTTTTGTTTCTGCTTGTCATTATTGTTTTAAGCAAGGCGGGTGACAGTAGTTTTTACAGGTTGCTAATGTTTGTTACCATTGGTGCTTGCGTTTATTTGTTATCAAGTCATCCGCCGACCTGGTTACTGGAGCAAGTTAGTCTGGTTTATGTATTCTTCATGGCTATTACAGTCATTTCATTTGTCACCATACGCATTACGCTTAAAGATCAATTTCAAATAACGCCACTGGATTATCTGGTGATTCTTATGGTGGTTATTGTTGGCATCGTGCCGGGCGTTGAGGCTGGTACTTCAAGTTTGGTCTGGATGGTGGTGCAGATGATTATTTTGTTCTATATCTGTGAATTATTGATTCAAAATATGAAAGGGCGATGGAATCGTTTTTCTGGTTCAGTTGCTCTGGCTCTGGCTTTGATTGCATACCGGGGGTTGAGTTGAGTATTTGACAAGTAATTGAAGCCCTCTGTGTCAGCATAGTTTTTAGTGGATTATTTTAGCAGTCAACTGATCTTAAACGGGCGGCCATTCTCTGGCTGTATGAACCAGCGTTAGTATCCACAATGTATCACTGGTGATCTCATATACCAGTCTGTAGCTTTCGTGAGGAATAAGCTCGCGGCTGCCTGGAACTTTACCCCGTTGTCCTATCATAGGATGTGTAGCCAGCCTGGTTGCTGCATCGCTAAATAGCTCATCCATTCGTATTGCTGCATGTGGGTTGTCGGTAGCGATATAGTCCCATATATCTGCACGGTCTTGCTGCGCCCCCGGTGTCCAAACTACCTTCATGTTTGGCGTAGTGCGCTGTCGCGCCGCGCTTTGAATTCGGCTTCAACCTCTTTATCTGGGCGACCTAAACCTGCGTGCATCGAAACTCTGCCTGCTGCGACTTTACGATGCAAAAAATCGTCATATTCCCGCGTTTCTTGTTGATGCTGAACAAACCCGCGCATCAGCTCACGCAACACTTGAGAAGCCGGTTGGTGGGTGGCTTTTGCCTCTGCCATGAATGCGTCACGTAACTCGGATTCTAGTTTCATTGTAAAAACAGCTTCTTTCGCCATAATCGAATCTCCAATTGTATGATACTAACAAAGTATATACGATTTAATGAGTTCATGTTTGCTAATCCTCTGTGCTGAATGGCACTTACTTAAGGTGTTTCTAAATCGATGGGAAATTGATGGGGTCAGAGTCAGGGGAGTTCTGGGGAGAGTTCTGGGGACACAATACTTAATTATCAGAGTTCTGGGGTCACAAAAACCAATGGAGTTAATTCCGCAGTATAGTTTTACCTGATTACCCATGAGCCTCCGCCAAATTATATAAAATAAAGGCTAAAGTAACTGTAACGCTATATATTATGCGTCATTCCTGCATGTTTTTAGCAGGAATCTAGTTGGTAGAGCATGGATTCCTGCTAAAAACATGCAGGAATGACGCGGTGTTGTGCGGCTATTTATAAAATGGCGGAAGCTTATGGGTAATCAGGTAGTTTTATGAGCCGGCTCCTCTTTTGTGTGAGAACTTCAGTTTGCGGATGCCTGAGAAAAATTTGAATAGGGGTCAAGACGCTTGCTTCATAATACTTATTTCAGACTACAAACATGCAACGAGGTTAAACATGAAAAACCATTTAAATCATAAATATGTTTACATATTATTCAGATAATGGATGGGTGTAACAATCTGGATTGACTGATAAGGATGCAATATCAATAGATCTTTGTCGCCGTTAATAATAATTTCAGCTTCTCCATTAATAGCGACCTCAAGAAATTTATCATCCTTTGGGTCACGGCATGATTTGACTTTTCTTATAATTTCTATTTTTTCTACCACCCTGGCAAAATACCTGAAATACTCCTTTCGATCTTCCAGCGATATATAACGATTAAATTTAGCACGGGAAAGTACTTCAGCCAGCTCATTTAGGGTATTACTGGAGACAATGATTTTGCCTTCATGCAAGCCTTTTTTAACCGCATGCGCAGGCTGGCTATCGGGTAGTAAAAGGCCGCTAATAAGCGTGTTGGTATCAAAAACCAGCCTGGGTACACCCATTATTCTTTCATAAGTCTAGCCAGTTTATTTTCTGTTAAACCTTGTTTAACCGCTGCTTTACCTACCCGATCACAAAATTCTTCAAATTCGCTGATGTTGATACCGCGCAGGCGATCGTATTCCCTGGGGGATAATAATACAGCAACTTCACGATTTTGGCGTTTAATCATGACTGGTTCTATTTGTGCGGCATCCATAATGGCCGCCAGTCTTTGCTTGGCTTCTGTTGCAGATACATATTGCATTGTTTGTCTCCAGTTACTATATATCTATTATAGGCAAATTGTACAAATTAGACAATATTTGATGAACTTGCTAATGATGGTTTATTTGCTCGTGAGGTGGTTCAAGGTATAAATAATGCTGAATTAGTGGAGGAATATACTGATTTTCCTAAGGGTGAATCTGTACTATGCTTACAGCATGATGTTAATGGTTGTCCGTATCATGCCGTATGGGGTATACCAAAAGGTTATACCAGACCAGCAGTATTGATTACAGCATATAGACCTGACCCAAAATACTGGGATACAACCTTTAAAATAAGAAAGGTGAAGAGATGAGAAAACAAATTAAATATATTCATGAAGGGCGTTATGTTGCAGAAGTGGAAATCGAACTGCAAGACGCTGATGTCGGTTGGTCGCCTACTATGTCATTAGATGATGCATACAAACTTGATGATGTAAGAACATCCTTAAAACAGGGTGATGTAGAAACGGCCTCAAAGCAATCAATTGTTTATGAAATGAAACGAGTTGCTGGTTGATAGGAACAGGGGTCAGGTATTTACTTTAAATAGGGGTAATAGAATAGGGGTCAAGTCACTTGCTTCATAATACTCACGTATTTTATTATTCATGATGCTTGTTGGTAACGTAGAAG
>CAZALW010000199.1:0-6349 GCA_964485705.1 uncultured Thiotrichaceae bacterium | reverse complement strand
GAACACAAACCTACATAGGTATTAAAATAGGCTACATAACAGGCAAAAAAGGTAATCAATGGATACAAGAAACAAAAGAACTATCAGCAATGCTAACAAGCCTAATCAGATCTATAAGTCAGAAGCTTTAATCTTAGTTTTTACTTCTAACTGTCGACTGCTAACTGCTAACTTTAGAAACCATGAACAAAAACGATAAAATATATGTGGCTGGCCACCGGGGCCTGGTCGGTAGCGCCATCATCCGCAATCTAGAAAAAAACGGATACAACAATCTACTATTACGCACCAGCAAAGAGCTCAACCTGACAAACCAGGCCGATGTAAACCAGTTTTTCGAATTAGAAAAACCAGACTACATCTTCCTGGCAGCAGCAAAAGTAGGCGGCATACATGCAAACGATACCTACCCGGCAGATTTCATTAGAGAGAACCTGCAAATTCAAACCAATGTCATCGATGCGGCCTACAGAAACAACGCAAAAAAATTATTGTTTCTTGGCTCATCCTGTATCTACCCGAAACTTGCACCACAACCCATGAAAGAAGAACATCTGCTAACAGGTGAACTAGAGCCAACAAATGAATGGTATGCCATAGCGAAGATTGCAGGCATTAAAATGTGCCAGGCCTACAAAAAACAATATGGTTTTAATGCCATATCATTAATGCCAACCAACCTATATGGCCCTGGTGATAATTTTAATCTCGCAAACTCACACGTTATGCCAGCATTAATCAGAAAGTTTCACGATGCAAAAGAACAGGGTCAGAAAAGCGTTGAAGTCTGGGGGACTGGTACACCAAAGCGCGAATTCCTGCATGTCGATGATATGGCCGATGCGACTGTATTCCTGATGAAAAATTACAATGGTGAGCAATTTGTAAATGTTGGCGTAGGTGAAGATGTTTCAATCAAAGAACTGGCAGAAATCGTTAAAGAAACAGTTAGTTTTGAAGGTGAGTTGAAATTTGATACCAGTAAACCAGATGGTACACCACGCAAACTACTGGATGTAACAAAATTAAAAGAAGCAGGGTGGCAGGCAAAAATCGGGCTTGCTGATGGTGTAAAAAAAACCTATCAGTGGTTTCTGGATAATGAAAAGAGTTATCGGCATTAATTTATAAAACTTGCGCAAATACGGATTATCCGTAAAATACAGACATCATCTTAATTATCTTTTAACTTCGAGGACATCAACATGAAAACAATGCCAGCAACAATCGCCTCAAAGAATTTCGGAAACTATCTCGATACCGTACAACGTGAACCTGTTGTGATAACCAAGAAAAACCGTCCAGTTGCGGTTACATACTCCATTGAAAGAGCGAGAGAGCTTTTCAATTTAGAGCTTGAAGCAGGAATTCAAAAAGGCTTGGCTGATGTTGAGGCAGGAAGAACATTTGAAGCAACCTCAGAGTTTATCAAGGAATTTTCTAATGACTTAAAGGCTAAATATCAGAAAAAATGATAGTCCATTTTACCCAAAATGCCCTCGCTAATCTTGATAGTATTTTCGAGTACCATGCCGATTATAACAATGACTATGCGTATAAATTCAATAACGAAATAATGTCTCTAATAAGAGACAATCTATCGCAATTTTCAGAAATGGGAAGTCTATACAATCTTGAAAAATCAATCAGAAGGCTCGTTTTCGAACGTTATAACGTCTATTACCTACACAAGCCAGATATCGTGTATGTGCTTTTTGTTATTGACGCAAAAGTGCATCTGAACACTGAGATTCAAAAACCAGATTTTAAGATTCCTGGTCTTGTATAGTGCTATGAATAAAGAACTGAAAATCGGACAATACCATGATGACTCCCTGTGTTAGGGTAGGATTTATTGTCGTTAATAAATAACCAAACGAGAAGATAAGGTTTTTTTGACAAATTAATGAGGTGGACCGAGGTATTGTGAGATAAGTGATTTTTGACTTTTTTATCCTTAAAGCGTCAATATGATACTTGACCCCTTTTTTTTCTTGACCCCTTTTTTTCTCTCTCTTTTTTTTGCTTTTTTTGTTTGTTCTTGTTTCCTTGTATTGTAGCTTAATATAAGCTGGAAGATAATTGTATGAGCCTGGATTTAACTGCATTACAAAAGGCATGTTTTTCTCTTGAAGAAGCAGTTGCAAATGCCCGTGATAAAAATTTTATCAATAGTTTAACTGATTCACAGCAAAAGCTCATTGTTGCAGGTGTTATTCAAAACTTTGAATTTAGTTATGAACTAAGCTGGAAATTTATTAAGCGTTGGTTAAGTGAAAACCTTGGTCGTATTCAGGTAGATGGTGTTACACGACGTGAATTGTTTCGCTTGGCAGCAGAGCATCAGCTAATTCAAAATGTCGATGAATGGATGTTTTACCACGCTGCCCGCAATCAAACCTCACATATCTACGATGAAAAGATAGCGCAGGAAATATTTGATGCCGCAAAGCAGTTTTCTTATATGGCTACCAGTTTATTAAAAATACTGGAGCTAAAAAATGATTAATCTGGCGACAAATTTACTTACACAGGTAAAAGAAATACTTAAACAGTATGTGCCAGAAGCAGAAGTATGGGTCTTTGGTTCACGTGTAACGGATTCGGCAAAAGACTATTCTGATCTTGACCTCGTCGTGTTAGGCCAAGAGAAATTACCACAAAAAAAATACTATCAATTACAGGAAGCCTTTCAGGAATCTGAGTTACCCATAAGAGTCGATGTTCTGGACTGGCATCGCATCACACCAGCATTCAGGAAGAACATAAAAAAACATCATGAAGTACTTTTTATGTCGTGGCGAACTCAACTTACAAATCAGATTAAGTAAATGATGCATTCTTCAAGCGAAAAAAGAGCGAGGTTCTTTGTGTGATGATGTTTGTCACTGCTAAAAGAGTTAAGTCAAGACTAGACCTCATGAATTCAAGATATGGCAAACAAATCAATTACTCTGACCCCAATGCCAGTAAGTTAAGCAATATTACGGGCAGTTTGTCATTTCGACCGAAGGGAGAAACCTTGTTGTACGGGGGCTAAGATCCCTCACATTCGTTCGGGATGACAGTAAAAAACGCTACATTTCTGTTAACTTACTGGCATTGACTCTGACCCCATTGATTGAATTACTCTGACCCCATTGATTGGATTGCATTGATTGTATCGGGCTACCAATCGCATCACTACTCGGTACAAAAGGCTTTCAGGTTCATGGTGTAGACGTATCTGAGAATGTCGTCAATACCATCAATAAAGGCAAGAAACAAGACCTGGCTCCGTTTGTTTCATTATCTTACCTTAGGCACTGTAAAATCGGCTTGAGCCCTTTTTTTTAATGAGGTGTGCTGGGGCATTATGAGGCAAGTGATTTGACTTCTTTATCCTTAAAGCGTCAATATGATACTTGACCCCTTTTTTTTAATTGACCCCTTTTTTTTGAAACTGGATTGTTCAAAGGCGCATAATCGGCTGCAATGGTGGCCAAAGTGGGATTTGCGAACCGCATTAAAAATGATAGTAGAATGGCATAAGATACAAGCTGATGAGAGTAATATGAGAAAGATTTGTATACAACAGATTAGCCAGTACCAAACGGCAGATAAGTCATAAGTTGGTAGTGACTAAAAACTAAAAACCAGGAAACATATCATGCAAACCGTAAAGGCCCTATACAAAGAAGGAAAAATTCAACTTCTTACTCCAATTAAAGGTGTTGATGAAGCTGAGCTTTTTATCATCGTTATGGATAAAGATGAGCAGGCAACAGCGCAGACAAAAACGTTCAGCCCACAACAGACCAGCTCCGAACAGGATTTTAAAGCAATAGGTTTGGCCAGCTTTTTTGATGGTAACGAAGATAACAATGTAGATTGGGAGAGTTTTTTTAATGTTAAACCTCGGTGATATCATCCTGCTGGATTTTCCGTATACCAACCAGAGAGGCAGTAAATTTCGCCCTGGTTTGGTGATAGGAAAAAATAAAAATAATAATCTTGATGATCTCAATGTGGCTTATATAACCAGCGAGGTAGATTCATACGTCTATGATCCATCTGCAGTTATTATTACTACAGATGATCTGAGCGAAGGAACATTAAAGCATGAGAGTGTCGTACGTGTAGATAAAATAATTACCGTGCAAAGTACTATATGTCGCAAAGTAGCCACTATCAATGCAAATAAACTAGATGAAGTCCTGCGTGCATCAACGCTCTACAATGTAGAAAACTATGCAGTACAAAAATACGCACCAACCGAATTTAAACCAGGTGAAAGCATTATTCCGCCATCAGGAAAAGTGTTAGGTTCAGCAGAGCTGAAAAACATGGTGGAAGCATCGTTGGATGGTTGGCTAACCACCGGGCGATTTAATGAACAATTTGAAAAAGAGCTGGCAGATTTTATAGGCGTGAAGCACGTCATTACTGTTAACTCAGGATCCTCAGCCAACCTGGTTGCCTTTAATACCTTAACCTCTCCAAAGCTAGGTGAAAGAGCCATTAAAAAAGGTGATGAAGTGATTGGTGTGGCAGCCGGCTTTCCCACTACAGTAAATCCTATTGTTCAATTTGGCGCTATTCCCGTCTTTGTCGATGTTGACTTAAAAACACATACATGTTGATACAAATTTGATTGAAGCTGCAATAAGCTCGAAAACAAAAGCGATCATGTTGGCGCATACATTAGGCAACCCCTTTAATCTAGAAGTTGTTAAAGCCTTATGTGAGAAACACAACTTATGGTTAATTGAAGATTGTTGTGATGCATTAGGTGCAAAATACAACAATCAACATGTCGGCACTTTTGGTGATATTGCAACCTGTAGTTTTTATCCAGCACACCACATTACTATGGGTGAGGGCGGCGTGGTATTCACCAATAACTCGCAGCTAATCACTATCGCCGAATCTTTTAGAGACTGGGATAGAGATTGTTATTGTCCACCCGGCTGTGACAATACCTGTGGCAAACGCTTTGAACAGCAACTAGGTGATTTACCCCAAGGCTATGACCATAAATATACTTACTCGCACTTAGGTTACAACCTTAAAATCAGCGATATGCAGGCAGCCTGTGGTTTAGCACAGTTAAAGCGATTGCCAGGTTTTATTGAAAAACGAAATGCTAATTTTGATTACCTGAAGAATCGTTTATCTTCAGTGCAAGAATTTTTAATTCTGCCCGAAGCAACGTCCAACTCTAATCCATCATGGTTTGGTTTCCCTATTACATTGCGTGAAGATTCAGGAATTGAGCGCGTTGAGCTTCTCAAATACCTGGATCAAAACAAAATCGGTTCACGCCTGCTTTTTGCAGGCAATTTAACTCGGCAACCTTATTTTGAAGGTCGACAGTATCAGGTATCGGGTGAGTTGGTAAACACCGACATAGTGATGAACCAGACTTTCTGGTTAGGTATCTTTCCCGGGCTGGATGAAATACAACTGGATTTTGTGGCAGATAGGGTTGATGAATTTTTTGGGGTTGGGTTTTAGAGATGCTCATGTGCAAGGTTGCTCAGAGTTCCGCCCTTTTTGAGGTTAAAAGACAGTGAAGTTTAACTATGATTTTGCCAAAGTTAACAACAAAGTACCCATGATAAATTTTTTGGATAAGCTGTCCGTCAAGGAACGTGCAAAAGTATTTGCATATATTGAAAAGCTTATTGAATTAAAAAGCAGCGGTATCCAGCCGAAAGAGAATCTGTGAAAATATCTGCAAGATGGTGTATTTGAGCTAAGGGTGAGTTTTCAAAACAGAATATCGAGAATTTTCTTTTTTTATGAATCCGAGAAGCAAATAATCTTTACACATGGTTTTGTGAAGAAGGTACGAAAAACTCCTAAAGTCGAGATTGAAAGAGCAAAATCCATCATAAAATTATACAGAGGTGAAAAATGAATATCGCAGAAAAGTATTTTAATAAGCAGATTCTTGTCGATGAATTCGGGCGCTCATTTATAGATGAAAAAATCAAGCTGGACATAGAATATCGTTTAGAGGAACTCAAAATGGATATTCAGGCACACAAGAACCCTGAAGATCTTATCAAAAAAATTGACTCTATTGAACACTTCGTCATGTCGGTTTAAGAGGTTTGAGGGACGAGGTTTGTGGAGAAATCAATCGAGTCTTGACCCCTTTGATTTTAAAAAGTTTTCCAGTTGACAGTTACTTGTTGTATTACAAACAGACTGGCACAGGCATTGAGCTAGTTAGAATCTTGCATGGTTCAAGAGATATTGATTCACTTTTTTAAGCTGGATGCGTATTGTCTTGTATTTGCCCCGTTATCAACTCGCTGGCTATGCGTGTACCACTTGCAATTGAAGACCAGAGTAAGCGAAA
>CAZALW010000198.1:0-6383 GCA_964485705.1 uncultured Thiotrichaceae bacterium | reverse complement strand
TAAATCGCAAAGGTTTGGTATTCTATTTTTAATAAAGGGCATCTCTAAAGGAAAAAATAATAAAATGCATTCTGAAAAAAGCACTGTCGATGCCCACTGGGGTCAATTATCTTCCTTACACGACCCAGACATACTGGCTAATTTTAAGGCACGAAGCACTGATGTGCTAATTACCACACCGCCAAAAGCCGGTACTACCTGGATGCAACAAATACTTCACCAGTTGCGCAGTGGCGGTGACACAAGCTTTGCTTCTATTGATGATGTCGTCCCCTGGCTTGAGCGCCAACGCCAGCACAAAAATGGTAAGGAAAAAAGCTGGCAACAGATTTTGTTGCATTTTGAAGCACTTGCCGACCCTCGCATTTTTAAAACACATTGCACCGCTGAACAGACACCCGGTATCGGCACAGCAAAAATAATACTCACTTCACGTGATCCGCGTGACTGCTGTGTCAGTTTTTATCATCACATCATGAATATGACGGATGAGACTCGTGCCAGTTCACAAATACCCCGCCCCGAATCCTTTGATGAGCATGTCACACAATGGCTGGAATTCGCTGCCTGGTATAACAATGTAAAAAGCTGGTGGCCCTATTATCAGCACCCCGGCGTTTTATGGCTACGTTATCAGGACATGAAAAAAGATTTAGCCAGCTGCATAGACCAGATTGCGGTTTTTTTAGAGTGGCATGTCAGCCCAGAGCAAAAGGCAAAGGTACTCAAGCACAGCTCATTTGAATGGATGAAAGCCCATGATGAAAAATTTTCCAGCCAGGGCACAAGAAAACAACCGGTTTTTAAACCCGGCACATTTATTCGCCAGGGGAAAGTTGGCAGCTACCGCGGCCTCATGTCGAAGGAACAGGAGCAACGTATTCTTGATAAAGCGAAAAACCTGCTTGAGCCTGCTTGTTTGACTTTTCTTGAGTTGGATAAATAGATCGTTCTATTGAACCGGTTTCAGTAACGGCTGAATTAATTGCTGAAAGGCATCCGGTGCAACATACTGCATCACTTCTTTCGACTCTGCATGCAGAGCGATATCAAGGCCTTTTTTCGGGTACAGATAATGCGTTACCCCGACAAACTGAATACGCTTTTCAGGCTCGCCAAATCGTGCCAGTATCACCTCTTCATCAAGGTTTACCGCTGGAATAAAGGTCAGACTGATAATCGTTTTCTCAAGAGCCTGTTCTAAATCACTGTCCAGAAGTATATGTTTTTTTGCCAGACCTGTAGGCATGTATTCAAACTTTGGTGAATTCTCTCGCCATCGTTTTATATCCTGCTCGCTGGCATTGGTCTGTAATACAAGCTTTCCTGAAAGCAGGCCCGCCTTATAATGGCCATAATACATTTCAAGGCTACCCGGATCATCACTAGCCAACTCGCCGGATGCCGCGATAATCGCCATATCCATATCAGCACCTAAAACCTCAAGTGCATCAGACAATCGGCTTTTGCCTGGTTGCAGACCAAAAACTTTAGTCGAACCATCGTCAAGAACTTCAATCTGCCAGGGTAACCCGGTTAATACTTCCGATTTTTCAGACTGAAAAAGAAACGGGTAGGCTGCCAGCAGAACAGCTACCAGAGCAAACAAGACAAAAAATATTTTCATTTTTTTATACGTTTTTTATGACCTATGCCATATTGAGTAGCTATGTATGAATAGACACAGAGACCACAAAGGTCACAGAGTTATTTATCTCTAGTTCCAACGTTTCCAAGACTGTTCTCGTTCCCACGCTCCTGCGTGGGAACGAGGGCTAAAAAACCAACTATTTATTCTCTCTGTGGTCTCTGTGTCTATTAACTTGTAGCCATTCAATATGGCATAAACCCAATTTTTATAAAAGCAGTAAACAGAAAATCAGGCTTTTGGCAGGGTAACACCTTTTTGCCCTTGATACTTGCCGCCACGGTCAGCATAAGAGGTTTCGCAAACTTCGTCGGATTCAAAAAATAACATCTGCGCCACCCCTTCATTGGCATAAATTTTTGCCGGCAAAGGTGTACTGTTGGAAAACTCCAACGTCACATGACCTTCCCACTCGGGCTCTAGCGGGGTAACGTTAACAATAATGCCACAACGTGCATAAGTTGATTTACCCAGACAAATCGTTAATACGTTTCGCGGAATTTTAAAATACTCAACGGTACGCGCCAGTGCAAATGAGTTGGGCGGGATAATGCAGACATCACCGGTAAAATCAACAAAGCTGTGTTCGGAAAAATTTTTAGGATCGACAATGGCAGAGTTAATATTGGTGAAGATCTTAAAGTGGTCAGAACAACGCACATCATAGCCGTAGCTGGAAGTACCATAGGAAATAAGCCGTTCACCGGAACCATTGGTTCTCACCTGCCCAGCTTCAAACGGTTCAATCATGCCTTTTTCAGACTGACTGCGTATCCATTTATCAGATTTAATGCTCACTGCTTACCTCGGTTTAGAGACATAAAAAAACGTGGGAATTGTAGCAGACTATGACGTGACAGGCGAAGTTAGAAAAAACAATTAGGCGCAAAGATTTTTTAGTCACACGTACTAACCCGAAGGCTGATTAGTAAGCTGCAAAAAAACCTATGATTTTCTCTGCGCCTCCGTGTCTCTGCGGTAAATGTTTTTATTATTTATCCACCAATACCGGTGGCATAGGGCAATCCAGACAACTGGCAATAGTACGCGTTAATTCATAACCCTGTATCGTTATGCTGCCATCATGCGAGATGCAGGAAACACAGGCCTGCAGGAAACGTTTTTTTATTGGTGGTTTTAATAATTCAAGTTCATCCATTGCGGTGTTTAAACGGGTCAGTGAGATGGCATCTTTGGCTAGTATGGATAACGCACCTGCGCCTACTGAACGCTTAGCAGCATCAAACGCCTGCCTGGCTTCGGCTTCATCTTTATGCTCCAGATAAGCCAGTAATGACAACATTAATTCAACCGGAAACTTTGCTGATCCCAGTACAAAATATTTTGCTATCGGTTTTTTACGCAAACCATAGTGCTCATCAAGATGCTGCAGCACCACACGTTGAATAATCCATTCACTTAAATCAACTTTTTTGTCAGCAGATATTAGTTTTTGAATGCTGATTTTAAATCGCTGATATTGATCAAGTGTCATTTCTCTCAAGGTCGGCAATGCCAGGTCTATCAATAACAACGTCTGATTACGCGCTATAGCAGTAATCTGCATTTGTAGTTGTTTCACATTTTCTGCATGGTATTCACCGATGGTTTCAAACAAAATACGGTATTGTTTGTTTTTTATTTCGGTCTTTTTATCCACTAACAATGCCAGCACCAGCGCCTGTGCGCCGTAGGGGTTTTCGGCATGGCTAATCACAACATCCGGCAATTGTTTGTGCCAGGCATGTGCCGCATCAATGCGTTGTTGCGTTACCTCACCAATCGACTCGACTGCGTTCATGGCTTCGCTGTAAGCTACGCCTGCACCCACTGCTGTAGCAATACTGGTAGCGATATTTTTCTTATTTTCTCTGTCTACCGTTTTCTGCCTACCACTATCGCCCTTAGCGGCAACTTTTCTCTCATCAAAAAAATATTTCCCGTCCCAGTTCGGCTGGATGCGTAATATTCGCTGTTTTAAAGGCGGGTGTGTTGAAAAAGAAAAAAAGCTGAGGCCGCTGGTCGTGCCTGTAGCAAAATAGGCATGGCTATATTCATCCACAGATGCGGCTAACAATGCTGAACCAGGAATGGCACCACCGATTTTTTTTAAAGCATTAGCAATGCCTTCATTGTTGCGGGTAAATTGTACGGCTGAGGCATCTGCCAGATATTCACGCTGTCGGCTAATTAAGGATTTTATCCAGTTGCCAAAAAAGGTGCCTGAATAACCCACCACTGCCAACGTGGCACCGATGCCTAAAATCACCAGCACTGCCTGACTATTTTTACTATTGCGTGAACTTCTAACATAAATCAGCGAGCGCAATATCATGCCACCTAACATGCCGATCATAACGATGCCGTGCAGAATAGCAATTAAACGAATATTCAGGCGCATATCACCATTAAAAATATGACTGAATTCATGCGCGATAACACCTTGTAATTCATCACGCGTGAGTCGTTCCAATGCTCCCTGAGTAATACCAATTACCGCATTACTGGTTTTCCAACCTGCGGCAAAAGCATTAATGCCCTGTTCGTCCAGGATATATACCTGCGGCACCGGCATGCCCGAAGCAATCGCCATTTCTTCTACAATGTTGAGTATTTTTTTGTGCAAGGGGTCACTGCTGCTTCGTGGCACGATGACACCACCAAGATATTGTGCGATAGCAGAGCCGCCGGCTGAAAGTTGCACCAACTTATACAGGCTGCCCAGAGTGATAAATAAAAGTATTGATGCTGACAAAGCAATACTGAGCTCCGCATCAAAAACCTGTTTCAGTGCTGTCGGTGAAAGGCTCAGTGTTGAAAACTGTATGAAGTACAGTACTTCAAAAACAATAAAATTGCTTAATACCAGCAAAAACGCAATCGCTAATATGAATAATAAAATGAGTAAACTGGTGCTGCGTCGAGCAGAATCCTGAGCTTCAAAGAAATTCATAGAAAAAATAGTTTTAAGTTATAAGTTATATGCTGGGTACAACGACATAGCGTCACTATTTACTACCGAGTCGTATGAAAAGGATACTGCTGATCAAAGACTGTCTACAGCAGGGATGCTGTAGTCAAGCGTACATGGACGTATTTACAGCGTGTCTTTAATCAGCAGTACCCTTTTCATTCGTTTCGTTAATATAACTTAAAACTCAACCTTCGGTGCTGCCTGTATTTCTGCACTGTTTTCAAATTCCAGCAAACCAGCATCCGCCGCATGGCCAAAGCTGCCAGCAAAAAAGTTTTGTGGGAAAGATTGTTTGTAGGTATTGTATTGCATCACACCATCATTAAAAGACTGTCGGGAAAAGGCCACACGATTTTCGGTACTAGTAAGTTCTTCACTTAACTGCATCATATTTTGATTGGCTTTTAAGTCGGGGTAATCTTCCATCACCATATTAAAACCGCCAAGTGCGCTGGATAATTTTCCCTCTGCCTGAGCCAGCATCCCCATAACATCGGCATTGCCCGGATTGTTTTTAGCCGCCTCCAGACTGGATGATGCGGCATTACGTGCGCTAATTACCGCATCCAACGTTTCCCGCTCATGTTTCATATAACCTTTTGCGGTTTCAATTAAGTTAGGGATCAAGTCGTAACGACGTTTTAATTGTACTTCGATTTGCGCAAATGCATTTTTATAGCGGTTTCTCAGTGAGACAAGCTGGTTGAAAATACTGACAATATAAAAAACAGCAAGACCAATAATGACCAGTGTAATGATAGTCGAGATTTCCACAACGTTCTCCGCTTCTTTTAGTTAGTATTTAATATAGCGTTTATATTGAATTTTACAGTGTTATGACAATATAGTTTTCGAATGACATTGTATCTACCCCTGTTCACTACAAAACAACAGGGAAAAAAAAGCCAACTGCAATATACAGCTGGCCTTAATTAAGTACCGTCAACGTATCCCTGGGCGGGACATACGATAAATCGCTTAGTTATTCTGAATAACAATATTCGGAAATTTAGCAGAATAGTCTTTTGCTTTCAGAGACAGTTTCGCTGCCGTACGACGGGCAATGTCACGATAGATTATTGATGCCTTGCTCTCAGGATCATCTGCCACTGATGGATGACCTTCATCGGCATTAATACGAATATCAATAGATAGCGGCAATGCGCCAAGAAAATCAACATTGTGTAAATCACACATTTTCTCACCACCACCTTTGCCGAAAATATGCTCAGCATGACCACACTCGCTACAGATGTGAATACTCATGTTTTCAACCACACCCAGTACCGGCACTTCGACTTTCTCGAACATTTTCAGACCTTTTCTAGCATCCAATAAGGCGATATCCTGCGGTGTGGTGACAATGACTGCACCACTGACCGGTACTTTTTGTGCCAGGGTTAACTGTATATCACCGGTGCCCGGCGGTAAGTCGATAATCAGGTAATCCAGTGATTTCCAGCGGGTATCTCGCAGTAGCTGCTCTAATGCCTGTGTCACCATCGGGCCTCGCCAGATCATCGGGGTTTCTTCATCAATCATAAAACCAATCGACATGGCCTGCAGGCCATGGCCACCCATCGGCTCCAGTGATTTACCATCAGATGATTCCGGTTTGCCCTCAATACCTAACATACGCGGGATGCTGGGGCCGTAGATATCCGCATCCAGAATACCGACACGCGCACCTTCCATTTGCAGCGCCAGCGCCATATTGACTGCGGTGGTTGATTTACCCACACCACCTTTACCGGAGGCGAT
>CAZALW010000197.1:0-6532 GCA_964485705.1 uncultured Thiotrichaceae bacterium | reverse complement strand
AAATCAACCGCAATATGGTGTTCATAAAAGGTGATGTTGTCATGTTGGCGAGCATGATTTTCCAGTGTATTACTCATGGCTTTGCCGGTAGCATCGGCGGCATGTACCACACGGCGATGTGTATGCCCGCCTTCACGGGTTAGGTGTAATTCACGTTGGCCTGATTTAAATGTCTCGCCAGCCATGTCACTACTGAAGGGAACGCCGAGTTCCTGCAGCCAGCGAATATTTTCAGGGCCATGCTCAATAGTGAATGTAATGGTCTCTTTTTTGGATAAAGCGCCCCCCACTTTTAATGTGTCTTCAATGTGTGATGCAAAGGAATCTTCATTACTTAGCGCCGCAGATAGTCCGCCCTGAGCAAAATAGGTGCTGCCATCTTTGCCGGGGCCTTTGGTGATAATAGCGACACTGCAGCGGTCAGCAATGCGTAGCGCCAGACTTAGTCCGGCAGCGCCACCACCTATAATCAGCGCGTCATATTGATGTGTGTGTGACATGTTTATTATATATTGATAACAGGCTTTAAGATTTTGTTAAAATAAGGTAAGTTTGCACGTTAATTATACATATTAACCTGGCAGCAATGTATATCGTATTCAGCTCATGCCTGCCTGTTTACGGCAAGGCATCAGTACGCCGCTGTAGTCATTCTACAGCAAGTGCTGATAACGCAGACCGTGGACAGGCAGGCATGAGCCTTTCTTTATGTTTATCAGTTAGTTAGGGGCTTCAGGAAAATGCCAGCTCTGCGTTACAACTCTTACCAATGGAATAACCATTGGCTGCGAGTCGCGCCTTGATCTGACATTTTCCTGAAGCCCTGAATACGATATACATTGCTGCCAGGTTAATCATACAAAAACTTATAAAACATTAGGAACTATGATGGTAATCGTCTGTCACAGAATGCAAAGTGACTCTTCGCTCAACGTACTTAAAAAAGTAGGGCAGTGCATATGCCCATGGATGGACGGTAGTAAGATAATGCAGGAGCAATTATCGAGGAGCAATTGCCGAAAAGAGATATTTCAATGAGCGAACGTGAGATAGACCATGCGCTGGTTGTGCGTGTGCAACAGGGAGATAAAAAAGCATTTGATTTGCTGGTGTTGAAATACCAGTTGCGTTTATCCAAACTGGTTTCGCGTTTTTTAAGAAACCAGTCAGATGTGCCGGATGTGGTGCAGGATGCCTTTATTAAGGCGTATCGTGCGTTGCCCAATTTTCGCGGTGAAAGTGCGTTTTATACATGGTTGTATCGCATTGCGATTAATACCGCAAAAAATCATCTGGTTGCACAGTCACGCAAAAGTCCGGCAAACAGTATTGATGTGCAGGACGCAGAAGATTATGGTGCCAGTGAGTGGCTGAAAGAATTTGCATCGCCTGAACGAGAAGCACTGGCCTCTGAGCTTGAAGCCACCATACATCGGGCGATGGGAGATTTGCCTTCAGATTTACGTGAAGCGATAACTTTACGGGAAATTGAAGGTCTAAGTTACGAGGATATCGCTGCGGTCATGGCTTGTCCGATAGGTACCGTGAGGTCACGAATATTTCGTGCTCGTGAAGCCGTTGACAGCAAACTGGCTCCGATACTTGATGACGACAGCCATCAGGTTTCGAGTTAGCTTACAATAATATAAATATTTAGATGGTTACAGTCATGAATAAACGTAAAGAGAAAATCTCGGCTTTTCTGGATAATGATATACATAGCGATGAGTTGATGTCATTTTCTTTGTCTGCTGAATCTGATGATGCAAAAATTGCACAGCGTTATCAAATGATGGGTGATGCCCTGCGTGGCGAGATGAGTAATTCATCTTTTGTTGATGTTAGTCAGGCGGTGCGTGAGGCACTGGTCAAAGAAAATATTTTTGATGAGCAGTTGCACAAAGATGTGCTGTTAACGGAAGCTACTGCAACGAAAGCTGAGCTTATACCAGAGTCGTTATCTGACAAATCAGGTATCTTCATCGCACCGCCTTCCTGGCTCCTTGCTAAATACCGTTCATCCCTGAACATAATTTTATCTGCCTGGTTACGGCCGATTGCAGGCATGGCAGTAGCCGCATCAGTGGCTGTTGTCATGGTTGTTACTTTATCGGAGCAGGAAACAGGATTGCAATCGATTGCTGTAAAACCCGCTGTTATAAATCAAGGGCAGCAACCTATACTTAGGGTCGCTGTAGATGATATAGCCAAGGAGAAAACCGAAATAGCAGGCAATAAGACGGCAGGTTCTAAGGTTATAGATATTGATCAACGTTTAATTAATCAACATCTGGAATTTGCAACTCAGGACGCGCTACAGGGTCGATTACCTTATGTAAGAGCAGTTAGCTTCGAGTCGAAGCAGTAATCTGTCGCAAAAACTTTATGTCACTGCAGTTTATTCATCTCCATCCTTTGGTTCGTAAACGATACCTCCATGTACCACTACTCCATCCTTCAGTTCGTAAACGCGTAAACGGTATCTCCATGTACCATTGCTACAGGTAAACGGCTATGTTTACGTTTTGGCATAAGGAGCCAGGAGAGTGGCTCGACTGTCAGCTTAGCAGTCTTATTGATTACCTGATTAAGGTGGTCATTCTGTTTATTATATTTAGCAGCAATAGCTTCGCTACGAATTTAGATTTATTTGATATGTTAAAACGCATGTCGGATGCTGATCGTAACCAGAGTTATCAGGGTACGTTTATCCTTAGAAAATCTGATAATCTCTCGACCTGGCGTGTTACCCACGGTGTTGATGAGAGTGGTGTCTGGGAAAGTATTGAGATGCTTAATGGTGAACCTAAAACTGTTATCAGACATAACAATCAGGTTGTTACCATTTTTCCGGATCAGGAACTAATCACCATACGCCACACCGACAGGACGCGTTCATTACATTTGCAGTTGCCTAAAAACATCGAACAGCTTGAACTGTTTTATTCGTTAAACCGTTTAAGTGATGACCGTATTGCAAACCGCCGAACCCTGGTTGTTGAGCTTTTGCCTAAAGATCAATACCGTTATGGTTATCGCTATTGGGTTGATAAAGATACCGGCATGTTATTGCGTTGCGATTTAGTCGTTGAAGATGGCGATAATGAAAAAAAAGTGATCGAACAAATGATGTTTGTATCATTGGATTATCTTGCAGACGCGCCTGCATCTGCTTTTAAATTAGAGAAATTTTCACGTTATCGGCAACAGATACTGGATGAGCCTGTAGTAAATGTAATGCTAAGCACACAACAGCATTGGGTAGTTAATACTCTGCCAGATGGTTTTATGTTGACGCAAAGTACCATGCGTCACTCACAACCATTGGTGGTTGTTAGAAATGATTCGTCAGATGATTCTTTAAACAGCTCCTCGGTCAATTCTTCTGACAATTCTTCAGTAGCAGCTATAACAAAAACCTCACCACCGGATCTATTGCACCTGGTGTTCTCCGATGGCCTGGCTTCAGTTTCCATTTTTATTGAAAAAAATCAGCGCTTAAAAAAACATTTGTACGGTGCTGTATCGATGGGTGCAGTGAATGCTTTTGGCCACTCTGTGGGTGATTATTTTGTTACTGTAGTGGGAGAGGTGCCAGCCAAAACAGTTGAATCAATGGCGAGGTCAACGGTAAAATTACCATAGGTCTTAACCTGGTGTTGTGAGATGAAGCCATAATGATAGAAGAACAGGCTCAAGTTATTGAAATAAAAGGAAATAAGCTATTCTTACAGGCGCAGACGCAGTCGTCATGCGGTAGTTGTGCAGTTAGTAAAGGCTGCGGTACCTCACTGCTAGCTAAAGTGGTGGGTCGGAAATTCACTTATTTTCAAGCTGAAAACAATATCAATGCCAGAGTAGGTGACACTGTGGTGGTCGGGATTGCTGAGGATGCACTGCTTAAAGGCTCGGTGATGATGTATGTTTTGCCGATTATGTGTATGTTGGTTTCTGCGCTACTGGCTGATTATTTATTAACCTCAGCTAGTCACTTTCGTGATTTGATGATTGCCGCTAGCTCCATTATGGGCCTGGTTTTCGGCTCGATAATGTCCAAATGGTATTTTAATCGACAGTCGAATGTCCAGTTATTTGAACCGGTAGTTCTGAGAAAAATTATTGAACATGGTAAACTAAAAAATTAACGCTCGCCTGATAAGCTTGGTGAGTTTGTCTGGATGGTAAGAATAGTAGATACTGATGCAGAAAGTACCGGCGTTGCCGGTTTTTTTCTGCTTAAAATATTCGAACTGGAGTCAATCAACCGGGTTTGGTTTTGCAATTACCGAATGTACGTAGCATTGGAATTCACACTTTATTCACGCAGTAACTGTCATCTTTGTGATGCCATGGAAGATGAGTTAAGGCCGTTTATTGTCGAGCATGGGATTGTTGTGAAGCGACAATACATTGATAATGAGCCTGCACTGGAGCAGCTCTATGGCGCTAAGATTCCCGTCTTGTTGTTAAATGAAAAAATATTGTGCCATTATTTTCTTGATGCAGACCTTTTATATAAAGCCATAGCTGATAATGCTGGCGCATAAGGCTTAAAGCCTTCACCACCGTTTTATAATTTGATGAAAAATATTCGTAACTTTTCCATTATTGCCCATATTGACCATGGTAAATCAACCCTGGCGGATCGTCTAATCCAGTCCTGTGAGGGTTTAAGTGACCGGGAAATGTCAGCACAGGTGCTTGATTCAATGGATCTGGAGCGTGAGCGCGGCATTACCATCAAAGCTCAGAGCGTGACCTTAAACTATACTGCGGATGATGCTCAGGTATATCAGTTAAATTTTATTGATACCCCGGGACATGTGGATTTTTCATACGAAGTCTCGCGTTCGCTTGCGGCCTGCGAAGGTGCTTTGCTGATTGTTGATGCCTCACAGGGAGTCGAAGCGCAAAGCGTTGCCAACTGTTACACCGCCATTGAGCAAGGTCTGGATGTGGTTCCGGTATTAAACAAAATTGACCTGCCGGCAGCCGATCCGGAACGTGTTTGTGAAGAAATTGAAGAAGTGATTGGCATTGATGCTAGTCATGCCTTGCATGTCAGCGCCAAAACCGGTCAGGGCATACATGAATTACTGGAACAAATCGTGGCGGAAATCCCAGCGCCGAAAGGCGACCCCGATGCACCATTACAGGCATTAATTATTGATTCCTGGTTTGACCCTTATGTCGGTGTTATCGTACTGGTTCGGGTTATGCAAGGCAGCATTTCACCGCGCAAAAAAATGACCGTTATGTCAACACAGCGCAGTTACCTGGTCGATAAAGTTGGTGTTTTTACGCCAAAGCGTGAAGACCGAACTTCATTATCGGCCGGTCAGGTGGGTTACATCATTGCTAGCCTGAAAGAAATTGATTCAGCAAAAGTGGGTGATACCATCACCATGAGCGACAATCCCGCGATTGAAATGCTGAAAGGTTTTAAAGAGGTGCAGCCGAGAGTTTTTGCCGGCATGTTCCCCGTTAGTTCGGATGATTACAATGATTTTCGAGATTCGCTGGAAAAACTCACCTTAAACGATGCCTCATTACAATTTGAGCCGGAGAATTCATCCGCTTTGGGGCTGGGCTTTCGTATCGGCTTTCTCGGCATGTTACACATGGAAATTGTTCAGGAGCGACTGGAACGGGAATATGATTTAAACCTGATTACTACTGCTCCGACTGTGGTCTATGAGGTATTAAATACCAAAGGCGAAGTGTTTGAAATTCATAACCCGGCTGATTTGCCAGAAGTGAATTATATTGAAGAGCTACGTGAACCCATCATTAAAACCAATATTCTGCTGCCGCAGGAATATGTGGGTAATGTGATTACCCTGTGTATTGAAAAACGTGGTGTACAATTAAACATGCAGTACATGGGCAAACAGGTTTCACTCACGTATGAAATGCCGTTAAGTGAAGTAGTGCTGGATTTCTTTGATCGCTTAAAATCAGTAAGTCGTGGTTACGCCTCATTTGACTACGAATTTGATCGTTTTCAGGATGCGGATCTGGTCAAGGTGGATATTCTCATTAACAGTGAGCGGGTTGATGCACTGTCTATAATCGCGCACCGTGAAGTAAGCCATAGACGCGGACGGGAAGTGGTAGAAAAAATGCGTGAACTGATTCCGCGACAAATGTTTGATATTGCGATTCAGGCAGCGATTGGTCGAAATATTATTGCTCGTAGCACAGTAAAAGCCCTGCGTAAAAACGTTACCGCAAAATGTTATGGTGGTGACGTATCTCGTAAGCGTAAATTGCTGGAGAAACAGAAAAAAGGTAAAAAACGCATGAAACAGTTTGGTAAAGTTGAAATTCCGCAGGAAGCTTTTTTAGCTGTGCTGAAAGTAGACCACTGAAAAACAATGGTTAATTTAGAATTGAGAATTGAGAATGAAAAATCTGCCTGTGATCTACACGAAGACAGGCGGCATTGTTTGTTCGAGTTTTTAATTCTCAATTCTCAATTCTCAATTCTCAATTAATGATTATATTACTATGATTTTTGATTTTTCTTTTT
>CAZALW010000196.1:0-6573 GCA_964485705.1 uncultured Thiotrichaceae bacterium | reverse complement strand
GTTCTTCGCGGACTAACTCTTTTAGTCTTTAATGTCCGCTAATGACCGTACTCAGACCTACATTTAATGTGTAAATCTGACATAATTCGTCAAGTCAGGTTTGAGTTGCTGAAGTTAAGAGCATGAATTAGCGCCATTTAGTGTTTATGCAACCATTTCCTGTCTTGTTTTAGCCCAGGCCAACAACTCACTGCCTGGCATTGGTTTTGCTATAAAATAACCTTGCGCCAGGTCACAGCCCATTTGTTTCAGTAGTTCGAGTTGCTCTTCAGTTTCCACGCCTTCAGCCACAACGCGCATGTTGAGTTCATGTCCAAGCATGATGCAGGTTTTGACAATCGCCCGTGCTTCATCATCTTCTCCCATATTGCTGACAAAACTGCGGTCTATTTTTAACTCGGAAAAGGGTATGCGATGCAGTTGTGACAGTGAAGAATAGCCGGTGCCAAAATCATCAATGGACAAGCTGATGCCTTTCAGGCGTAGCCGAGTGAGGATATCGAGTGAGGTGACCAGTTTGCCCATTAAGGCGCTTTCGGTTATTTCCAGGGTAAGATGAGTGGCATCCAGTTTATTATCGTTTAATAGTTCAGCAAGTTGTTCGGGTAACATCAAGCCGGTGATGTCAAGTGCAGACATGTTAACCGATACGTCGATGGTGAGACCTGCGTGCTGGCACTGGTGACCCTGTTTTACTGCTTGATCGAGAACCCAGCGTGTTAGCGTATTCATCATACTGCTTTGTTCTACCAGGGCTAAAAAGCGTTCGGGATAGATTAGTCCCTGCTCAGGATGTTGCCAGCGTACAAGCGCTTCTATTCCTACCAATGCTCCAGTTGCTATCTTGATTTGAGGCTGAAAGTGCAAGACCAGTTGCTCATCTTTAATTGCCTGTTGCAAGTTTAATACTGCGATTTCAGTTTTAGCTGAGTGAGTATTGTCAGATTTTTGATTGCTGGTGTCTGCAATCTTGAGGTTGGGAATATGCCGCTCAAATGCCTGCAATAAAGTATCCAGTGACAAGGGTTTTCTGAAGCAGCCGATAACCTCAAGACCATGCGCCTGACAGAGTTTTTCAGCGGAATGCAGCACACCGGTATCATGCCCACTAAGCAGGATCAACGCGGGTGAGTTTGGCATTTGAGCTAGCCGGCGCATGACTTCTATGCCGTCCATCTCTGGCATGTGTAGATCCAGCATCATAATCGAGCCGGTTTCGAACACGCTAACCTGGTCAAATAACTGGCTGGCGCGTGTATAGCCCTGAGCGTTAAATCCAGCCAGTTCAGCCATTTCGCAATGCAGTTCTACCAGTGTTTCTTCATCATCAAGCAGATAGATCGTGGGTTTGGTCATGCGATAATTCCAGTCCAGTCTTTCAGCTCTTTCAATAATGAGCAGTGGTACAAGGATGTACCGTTAACGAACCAAAGGATGGAAAAGTAACTCATAGTATGGTTTTTATTTGTAACATTTACACAATGAAATATTTAATGAGCGGCATACTATTTGGCGACCGTAATAATACAAAATAGTACGTTTAGTTTTGTTGGAGTGTAGTTGAGATTTTCAAAATAACATGTGATAAATGTCATATGAACGCCTGTTTTAATTTGTTAAAATATTGCATTAGGCCGTTACCCACTGAAACAGATAATAACAATGATCATCCTGTCCTTGTTTATCTCGATAGTATCTCGAGATTATTAACAGGTCTGTTGAAAGATAATTCTTGAGGAAGAAACACAATGATAAAAGTTAAAAATATTTTCTGGCTGGTACCCGCATGTTTATTACTGGTAAATCCCAATGCGTTTGCTGCTGATGATTTGCTTATATCTCGTGCAAACCGTATCTTTTCACCTTTACCGGACATGATGCCGGGGGCTGAAAATGACACGCCTGATATTATCGCTCTGGGAGAAAAACTTTTTTTTGAAAAACGCCTGTCAATAAATGATACACAGTCCTGTGCTTCCTGCCATATTCTAGACAAGGGTTTTGCTGGCGTGGATAATCTACCTACTTCACCCGGTGCAAGAGGTGAACAGGGAACACGTAACAGTCCAACAGTATTAAATGCCGGTTGGCAGGATAGCCAATTCTGGGATGGTCGAGCAGAAGATCTGGTTGAGCAGGCTAAAGGGCCGATTCTTAACCCGATTGAAATGGGCATGCCAGATGAAAAAACAGTAGAGCAAAAAATACAGGGCATTGCCGAGTATCAAACTGCTTTTGCAGTAGCATTTCCCGGTGATAAGCCGGCCATTACCTACCAGAATATTGCTGAAGCCATTGCGTCCTTTGAGCGTACCTTAATAACACCTGGCCGTTTTGATGACTTCATGAAAGGCGATGCTACGGCATTAAATACCGTTGAAAAACGTGGCCTTAAAACCTTTTTGAAGCTTGACTGCCAGTCATGCCATGATGGAAAGTTACTGGGTGGTGAAACATATGAACAGCTCGGTAAGGAAAATCCTTATGAAAATCAGGCTGATCAGGGAATGTATCTGGTGACAAAAGATGAAGCTGACCGCATGTTCTTTAAGGTAGCGCAATTGCGCAATATTGCCTTAACCGCACCGTATTTTCATGATGGTAAAATTGGAACACTGAATGAGGCAGTGCGCAAAATGGGCAAGCTGCAACTGGATGAAGACCTTAGCGATCAGCAGGTAAATGATGTTGTCAGCTTTTTGAAAACCCTGACGGACAAAAACAGAGAGCGGTATATTAAATAACATGCCTTTGCTTTTAGCCCATAAGTGAGTCTCACCACTTATAAAAATAGTTTCGTAGGTCGGGTTAGCGATAGCGTAACCCGACATAGCTGTCAAAACCCGGGTCGCAGCTTGAGTTGGACACTTTTGTTGGCATAAGTTTTGTCGTGTTACGGCAAAAGTACCTAACGCGACCTACAACTATTGCTGTCTCATCTAAAGTGGCAGTTATTCTGGCATAGATACTTTGTGATTCATTTTAATGTGTAATTATCGGATTTAAAGAGTACAAGCTGTATAAATCCATCCAGTAGTTTTTTATTTTCCAGCTCGCTGTCTTCGATGATGGGTAAACCGGGATAAGCTTCGCACAGGTGTTTTGCGAAAATACCGCGAGCAGTTTTACTAACACACTGCCCGTCGATATAAACCGGCGTGCTGTTTAGACCGCAACTGGGTGAACGGCTTTTAAAGATAAAACCTGAGAGCTTTTTTAATCCAGAGACTTTTATCAGGCAATATTTTTGCATAATATTGGTGGCATCTATAGTTGGGTCATCACGGCCAATAAGTTTCGGGTTTTTAATGCTGCCACTGAGCTGTACAGGTGGTCGTGGAACGCTCAGTCCTGCTTCAACTTCCGGGCAAACCGGGACAAGGTTGAATAGTTTGCCCAGTTTTTTTATAACAATAGAATTAGCTTTCGACTGACCATCATAACGCACCGCATCACCCAGTAAGCACTGGCTAACACCTACTAACGGTTTGTTATTTGGGTTCTCATTTATGTCCATGGATGGACGGTATTTCACAAAGAGCCAGGAAGGCGGTGTGATTTTCACTTTTCCATCCTTTGGTTCGTTAACAGCACATCCTTGTGCCACTGCTCATTATTCACTTTTCATTGAAGTGTTTTTTACTTCTTCGCGCCTAAGTCCAGCGCACTCTGTCTGGATGTATTGGCTGCTACTGCCAGCTTGCCTGCATCCCAGCCAGGCATGGTTTCTGGCCAGCCGAACATGTGGGCGGTGAGTATTTCGCACAGTGCGTCAATATGCTCGTTATTATCGTTTAAGCAGGCGATGTAATGAAACTGCTCTCCCCCGGCTTCAATAAACAGCTCTCTATTTTCCACCTGAATTTCTTCCAGTGTTTCCAGGCAATCGGCGGAAAAACCAGGGCAGATGATATCCACACTTTTTACACCTGTTGCCGGTAGTTCCTTCAGTGTAGCGCTACAATAAGGCTCTAACCAGGGTTCGCGACCAAAACGTGACTGAAACACGATTTTCCATTCATCAGCTTTTAGTTGCAGGTTTTCTGCAACCAGCCGTGCGGTTTTTAAACAGTGGCAATAATAGGGGTCGCCACTGTCAATATAGCGTTGAGGAATACCGTGAAAAGAAAATAATAGTAAGTTGCTACGTTTATTATCTCGCCATTGTTTTTTTATACTGTTGGCCAGGGCATCAATATAGTGTGGATGATCGTGGTATTGGTTGATCATGCGTAAATCAGGTAGCCAGCGCCAGCCCTTAAGGACATCGGTAACCTGGTCAAACACCGCAGCGGTGGTAGTGCCGGAATACTGGGGATATAACGGTAAAATCAGCAGACGGCGGGCACCAGCTTTGCGCAATGCTTCCAGGCCGCTTTTAATTGATGGTTTGCCATAAGTCATGGCCATGTCGGCTATCACGGAGCCGCGAAAGCGATCTTCCAGTTTTTTTTGTACCGCTTGAGTCTGTAAGCGGGTGATATGAATCAACGGTGAGCCATTATCGGTCCATATTTTTTTATATAATTTTGCCGACCGTGGCGGGCGGATGCGTAAAATCACACCGTGCAGGGCAAACCACCAGATTAAACGGTTAGTTTCAACCACGCGGGGGTCGGCTAGAAATTGCGCCAGGTATTTTCGAACGGCTGAGGATGTCGGCGCATCGGGTGAGCCGAGATTAACCAGTAATATGCCCAGTTTTTCCTGAGCGCCATGAGTGTAAGCACTTTTTTCTGACACAATAGTATTTAATGTTGTTAATTGAGTGCCAAGGGTGACAGATTTGCCTTTTTAGCTCAAGCCAAATTTAAATATGGAATTTTTTTGCTGGATTGCACGCTGGTTTGCGCATGTGTAGTAATAGTGTTTCACTATATGTGCCTTTTTTAAGAGCGAAAGTCAGGCAGAATAATGATTTGAATTGAATTTCTAGCCAGAATGGTTAGAATCGTTAGACTATGTTTAAGAATGCTGTAACATTCCGATTATTATTTTTACTGAAGACGTATCAGGAGTTCCCATGCCAACAAGGCTGGTTGTACCAAATGAAATTGCTCCGGGTGAGCGACGCATTGCGTTGGCACCTGATGTAGCAAAAAAATTAACCTCAACAGGCCTTAACATCGCTATACAGCAAGGTGCTGCACTGTCCTCTTATTTCAAAGATGAAGACTTCAATGGTGTTGAAACCATTGCTGATGCTGCAACTTTATATAAAAAAGCAGACCTGATTTTTAAAGTGATGCCACCTACGCTTGACGAACTCAAACAGATGAAAGATGGCTGCACTGTGGTGGGTTTTATGATGCCCAGTAAAAATGCCGATATGATGAAGCTGATGTGTGATAAAAAAATCACCTCACTGGCAATGGAACTGGTACCACGCATTACTCGTGCGCAGTCAATGGATGCTTTATCTTCACAGGCATCCATTGCCGGTTATATGGGCGTATTGATGGGGGCGCAGTTAGCACCGGTGTTTTTTCCGATGCTGACCACTGCCGCGGGTACCATCCGTCCAGCGAGGGTATTGGTTATTGGTGTCGGTGTTGCCGGCCTGCAGGCGATTGCTACCGCCAAACGTCTGGGTGCAATTGTTGAAGCTTATGATGTACGTTCTGCAACACGTGAGCAGGTTGAATCTTTAGGCGGCAAGTTTATCGATACTGGCGTAAGTGCCGATGGCGAAGGTGGTTATGCACGTGAGCTGAGCGATGATGAAAAACAACAACAGCAGGATGTGCTGGCAAAACATATAACCATGGCTGATGTCATTATCAGTACCGCAGCTATTCCGGGTCGTCCATCGCCAAAAATAATTACTGAAGCCATGGTTGAAGACATGAAAACGGGTGCAGTTATTGTTGATTTGGCATCGGAAGGTGGCGGCAATTGTGAGCTGACCAAACCGGGCGAAACATTTGAATATAAAGACCGTGTCACTATACACGGTCCGTTAAATGTTGCTGGTGAATTACCGATTCATGCCAGTGAAATGTATGCCAAAAATTTATTTAATCTGGTGTCACCGTTTATTACAGAAGACGGTAATTTAGAACTGGATTTTGAAGATGATGTGATTGCCGGCTGTGTATTAACCCGTGACGGCGCAATTGTGCATCAGCAGTATAAAGATTCATAAGCAAGTAAAAGGCTCAATTATGATAGAAGGTTTACCCGCGTTATACATATTTATGTTATCCGCCATTACCGGTTACGAAGTGATTAGTCGTGTGCCGGTGATTCTGCATACACCGTTAATGTCCGGCTCAAATTTTATCCACGGCATTGTGCTGGTTGGTGCCATGATAGTGATGGGAAAGGCTGATGGCACGCTGGAATTGGCGATTGGCTTTTTTGCTGTTGTTATGGCAGCAGGTAATGCGGTAGGTGGTTATGTGGCGACCATTCGTATGCTGGATATGTTTCAGACCAAAGCCGGAAAAGAAGCTAAGCAGAAAGGAGCGCAATGATGAATTTTATTATTGACGCAACTTATTTTATTACTGCTGCGATATTTATAATTGGTTTAAAACAGATGTCCTCTCCGGTGACCGCGCATCGCGGCAT
>CAZALW010000195.1:0-6589 GCA_964485705.1 uncultured Thiotrichaceae bacterium | reverse complement strand
TTTTACAGCTTTCTTCTGCGCTGAGGTCGTAAGACAACTGTTCGCTAACTTTTAAAGTCTGCCCGGAGATCAGTGTTTGCTCGGAAAATTCCATTTTCAGCATATCGCCTGGCAACAGGTCTTTTGGCGAGTTGATGCTACGCAGCGCAGGTGATTTGTCACCACCGCCAAACATGGATTTAAGCAGACTCATGACTTAACTCTGCTGTTTTTTCAGACGCTCAAGTATGGATGAACCAGAACTTGCAGAATCGACTATGCCTGCATTTTTCAACCTTGCCTGCAAGTCATCATCACCACCTTCGGTTTCCAGATCCAGCGCAGCAGCGGCCTGGTCTTCGCGTTTTTGCTGACGCGCCTTGATGCGTTCAAGTGAGTCTGTGGCACTGCGTAGTGAGGAATTTGAGCCGGAAAATTTAGCCGAAGCCAGGTCATTTGCCTGTTGTACCTTTGCCGTGGTTTTCACTACCGACACTTCTCTGTCCATGGCCTGTATATTACGTTCGCTTTGACGGATCATTTTTTTCAGGCTAGAAACTTTAGTGGTATAGCCTTCGTTTATCCCCTGCTGAATGGTCAGATCGTGTTCGAATTCGGCAATTTTGTTGGCGACATCCAGCGCCAGGCTTTCGTCCCCTTTGTCCATTGCCTGCACCGCATAGGTTTCATGCTCTTTGATTTTGTTGTGTAGTTCTTTCACTTTGCGATCGATGGACATTTTTTCAGCCATGATGGATGTTAATCCGGTTTTGGCATCGTTCAGGGCTTTTTTGGAATCGCGTATTTCCTGTTCCAAAATACGAATTGCCTGTGAATCAACAATGGACTCACCCACTTCTGTGGCACCACCGCGCACGGCGGTAAATAATTTTTTAAAGATACTCATGGCTTTTGTTGCCCCTTAGTCATTGTTAGTCATTGATAAAATACAAGCTGCTGTTATTCAAACTACCGCTATTCAGCGTTGAACTGAATGCTTACACCTGTTTTAAATAATCGGATACTGCGTCAATGGCATCTAATACATTGTCACTGAGCAGTTCTATTTCATGTAATAATTCTTCAATACTGGCTTTGGGGGATAATGCACCAAACATAATATACTGATCGCCTATTTTCGAAAATGCCGACAGCGGAATCGACACATTCATCATCAGCATCGCTTCTATCATGGCAGCACGTTGTTCTGGATCAACTTCATCATCGGCAAATAAATAGCTGATACAAAGAATCTGACCTTCATCAACGGTCATGTAGATGGGGAATTCTTCGCGCTCCTCAACTTTGATGCAGGCGACCGTCTGGTCGTCATCAAACATTTCAACTGACAGCTTGCTACTGTCTGATAATTGCTTAGTTGCCAGCTGGTTTATTATTTGCTCTAGCTTTTTGTTGCTCATGTTTTCTCCAAATATCCAGTGAGGACATAATATGTCAAACGACATATTATGTCAATTAGTTTTCAATATCCCTGATCCTAATATAGGAATCAGGGAGCAATATAAATACCCTGCTGTTTTTCCCAGTCCGCTCTGTGGTACTGATAAATTGCCAGGTTGTTGATTCTATTCACGCTAATCCTGTCCAGCGTATCAAAAAAACCCTGGTTAAACTCAAATGCCGCCAATAAAACGCCCCTGGTTGACCAGTCATCATCGACCTGTAGGCGTTCGAGCTGACTGAGACGCGCTTTTGCAGAAAGGCCGTTTTTAGTGGCGATAGTCCAGCCCCATTCACCAAAACTGGGGACATTTTGATGGTATTGCTCAACATGCAAAAAACCCGCGTGTTTTATGGTTTTGCCAATGGACAAAAAGGTATTTTTGGCATGAAAAGGCGATGTAGATTGCACCACCATAACGCCATCACCGGCTAATAAGGCTTTAAGTTTGGCATAAAAACGCGCGGAATATAATCGGTTAAGATCGGGGTGACTGGGGTCGGGCAAATCAACAATAATGACATCGTATAAATGCTGCTGCCTGATAAGTTCATCTACTTTGATAAAGGCATCACCAAAGTGGGTACGTATTCGCGGATCACTAAAAGCCCATTGATTTAATTCCAGCAATGCCTGATTAACTGTTTCGCCATTTTGTATTTTGGGCGTGGTAAAAAACTCAACGATAGTTGGGTCAATATCAAAAACATCAACCGTTTGAGGTTGCCAACGTAACACATCACGCAGTGCCAGTCCGTCACCGCCACCAATAATTAATATCTTGTCCTGGCGAGCGGCGGCATGCATTGCTGGTGCTACCAACATAGCGTGATAGATGATTTCATCATTACTGGCAAATTGTAAACGTCCATTAATATACATGGAGGTTATTTCAGGTTTGGCAGGATCCATGATGCGCTGGGTAATAGTGACGTGTTGATGCCGGGTGCTAAAACTAAAAATAACGTTGTCCTTATACAGCAGATCTTCCATGGCATTATCCCAATCGTTGCCATTAACTGCAATCAGGGTAATAATTCCCGCCACCATAACATGACTAACAATAATCCACTTGCCCAGCTTGATGCGGTGACGATACACGCCATAAAACACCAGACCCACCAGTAAATTAACACTGGCGGTCATCACCGCAGCGACAGTTGGTGACAAGCTCATCATAAATAAAATCCATATGGCAGCGCCAATGCCGGCACCGATGTAATCGGCACCATAGATTGAACCGGTATTGTGTTTTACATGTTCGCCATAAATGGTTTCACGTATGTTGGCGATGAGCGGGATTTCCATGCCCAGCAAGAAACCCAATATAAAGCCGATCACGTAAGGCATGATTGCAGCGATATTATGCGCCCAGACAATCATGCCACCATGTGGAATCAAATCCGGTGGCAATAAAAAGGTTTGCATCAAAATTTGCGGTAACAGGTTGGCCAGTGCGGTGGTCGCAGCTAATAGCAGTACCGCGCTGACACCGATGAAGGCAATGCTCACTTCCAGCCAGGCAAAGGCACTAAAATGCGATTTAAAAATACGCGCTGCGAAAGCACCCAACCCCATGGCGACGATCATGATGCCAATCATGGCAAAAATCACGACATCAATTGCGCCTAAAATTCGTCCTGAATAATGCGCCAGCAAATATTGATAAACCAGTCCGCAGGCCGCCAGCATGCCCATTATGGCAAACAATAAAAAATCATGCTGGCGGATGGAAAGTCTGGATGGCTTAGTTGTCATTTTTAACGCCATATCGTGTTAGCTGTAGAGACGTTGCATGCAACGTTTCTACTTTAGGAATCCCCTTCCTTTATGGAGGGGGTGATGTCAAATGCCATTATTATGGCCACGTAATATTTCTTTTATGGCTTGAGTTTTCGGTTTAAACGCAGCCTCCAGAACAGCTAGCGCATTTAACGGTTCGGCTTGACCGCACATAAACACATCAAAAGCGGCGTAGTCTCGCTCTGGCCAGGTATGCACACTGATATGTGATTCGGCAAGAACTGCAACCCCTGAAAGACCACCGCTATCTAAAAACTGGTGTACATGAATATGCAACAAACTTGCATTACAGGCATCAACACAGCGTGTTAATACCTGTTCCATATAGCTGACATCATCCAGCTGTGATGCCCCCCAAAAATCAATTAACAGGTGCGTGCCTGAGTATTCTACGCCGTCTTTGATAACAAAATAATCCGTAGCAGCAGTGCCAGAAGCAGGCGTGTCAGAATTTTTCACGCAGTGATTTTTATTGTTGTTAGAGAGACGGTCTAACATTTTTGTTTTATTCATGTTGAAGGACTATTAGTCATTGCCGTGACTGATAGGTTCTAACCACATACGCATTAATCACTGCTTCAAATTCATCAGCAATATTATCACCCTTCAAAGTCACGGTTTTCATGCCGTCTTCATATACCGGTGCCACCGGACGTTCACCTGTGCCCGGTAAACTGATGCCGATGTTGGCATGTTTACTTTCACCCGGGCCGTTTACCACGCAGCCCATTACCGCTACCGACATATCTTCTACACCCTGAAATTTTTTCTGCCAAACGGGCATTTGTGTGCGTAAATAGTTTTGCACCTGTGATGCCAGTTGCTGAAAAAAAGTGCTAGTAGTACGGCCGCAGCCAGGGCAGGCGGTGACCAGTGGCACGAAGGAGCGCAAGCCCATGGTCTGTAAAATTTCCTGGGCAACAATGACTTCTTTCTCACGTGGCGCGCCAGGCTCTGGTGTCAGTGAAATACGAATGGTATCGCCAATGCCATCATGCAGTAAAATGCTGAGCGCAGCAGTTGAAGCGACAATGCCTTTTGAACCTATGCCGGCTTCGGTTAAACCAAGATGCAGCGCATAGTTATCGCGCTTGGCCAGTGAGCGGTAAACGGTGACCAGATCCTGTACCACACTCATTTTACAGGACAGAATGATTTTATTTTTCGCCAGCCCTATCGCCTGCGCTTGTTGCGCACTTTCCAGCGCAGAACGAATCACTGTTTCCAGCATGACATTATGCGCATCATGCGGTTCGTCCAGGCTGGCGTTTTCATCCATTAATTCGGCCAATAGTGCCTGATCCATGCTGCCCCAGTTAACACCAATGCGCACTGCTTTATTGTATTTGCAGGCGAGTTCAATCATGGTGGCAAACTGGCTGTCACGCCTTTTGCCTTTGCCGACATTGCCGGGGTTTATCCGGTACTTGGCTAGTGCCTGCGCACAATCGGGAAAATCTGTTAATAACTTGTGACCGTTATAATGAAAATCACCGGTTAGTGGCACGTGGCAGTGGTTTTTATCCAGCTTTTCGCGAATGTGAGAAACCGCAGCCGCTGCTGCATTATCGTTAACGGTAATGCGAACAATCTCGGAACCGGCATTTGCCAGTTGCATGATTTGTTGCGTGGTGGCATCGATATCAGCAGTATGGGTATTGGTCATGGATTGCACAACGATTGGTGCATTGCCACCCACTAAAACACCATCAACATTAACCATACATGTTTTGTGGCGAGGTTTAAAACAGTCAGGAAATTCCATAAAAATAGTCGTTATTAGCAGAGTTTAAAGGATGATTTATAACTGTTCAGCACATTCCATAAAAGAATGCCCAATCAAATAAAACGCTAATTATTCACCACGAAGATCACGAAGGGCACGAAGATGTCATTTAATAAATCATCTTCAGCCCATTAATGTTTAAACCCTTCGTGTTCTTCGTGAGCTTCGTGGTAAAAAACGAGTCTTACAGTTATGGTGAATAGTTACGGATGATTTTACCATTGAACAGACGAAGTTTGGCTTTAAACTGATAAACTCGTCGTTTGTAGTGAAGAAGTGACAGACAAAATGAAAATAGGTTTTATAGTGAATCCTTTTGCCGGCATAGGCGGTACGGTTGCGCTAAAAGGCAGTGATGGTCAGGATATTGTGGAAAAAGCCTTATCACTGGGCGCAAAACCGCAGGCGCAAGCTCGGGCAAGGATAGCCATGTCGCAACTTTGTGCTGACAAAGGTTTTACAGTTTTTACTGCCGCCCATTCAATGGGAGAAAATATACTGCGAGAACTAAATTTACCTTATGAGGTTCTATGCAAAGTAGATGAACAAAAGGCAGGTCAGCAAACCACGGCAGAGGATACAAAAAATGCCATTCGTTTATTTGCCCGGCAGCAAGTTGATCTTATTGTCTTTGCCGGTGGTGATGGTACGGCACGTGATGTGCTGGACGTGCTGAGTAGTGAATTAAACGCATCGATTCCAGTGGTAGGTATACCGGCAGGGGTGAAAATTCACTCAGCCGTTTATGCTGTCACGCCGGTACATGCAGGTGAATTAATCAACAAATTACTTAACGGTGAGCCAATGTCATTGCATGAGTCACCGGTGATGGATCTTGATGAAGATGCTTTTCGTGAAGGTCGTGTGATTGCGCAATGTTACGGCTATTTATCAGTGCCTGTTGATGATACCCGTATGCAATTAAACAAACAGGGTGGTTTGAATCATCACGACATAGCGATACAGGATATTGCGACTGATATTATTGAAAGCATGGAATCGGATGTTTTTTATTTAATTGGCTCTGGTTCGACAACCGCTGAAATTATGACTCAGTTGTTACTGGAAAACACCTTGCTTGGCATTGATATCGTTTACAATCAGCAACTGATAGTAAGCGATGTTGATGAGAGAACCATTTTACAAACCATTAAGCAGCTCCCAGCAAAAATGATAGTGACTGTTATTGGCGGCCAGGGTCATGTGTTCGGACGAGGCAACCAGCAGTTAAGCGCAAAAGTTATACGCCTGATCGGTCAGGAAAATATTATAATTGTTGCCACTAATGAGAAATTGCGCTCATTAAACAAACGTCCGATGATAGCGGATACCGGTGATACGGATTTAGATAAACAGCTGGCTGGTTTATATTCTGTGGTTACAGGTTATCAGCAGAAGACTTTGTATAAGTTAAATTAGTTGTAACAGAGAGACTTTTGCACGAGTAGTGCCACATGGATGTGGCGTTAACGGACCAAAGGATGGATAGAGAAAAGGCTTATTGTTACTGTCATCTCGTATATGGACTCCACCGATTTTGCAACAACAAATTATAAAAA